>JAYVBN010000377.1:0-6721 GCA_043750455.1 Bacteroidia bacterium
CCATGAGAACAGCAACAACCTCCGAAGCAAATGTGTTTGAATTGAAGCCGCTTTCAAAAGAAGGCATTGAATCTTCACTCGGTAAAGCAGAACATTATCGCTTGCTCAATCAGCCGCGGTTGGCGGAGAGCATCTGCCTGGATGTGCTGTTGATTACGCCTGACAATCAGCGCGCGTCCGTTATTTTGTTACTTGCCTTAACGGATCAATTTGGCGAATCGTCTTCAAAGACAGCCAACCAGGCTTTAACTATTGCCAAGAGTTTAAAAGATGAATACGCCAGAATTTACTATACGGGAATTGTTCATGAGCGTCAGGGCGCAACCGCATTGAAATCCGGAACGCCTGGTGCTGATTTTGATGCCTACGAATGGTATCGCGAAGCCATGGAGTTTTATGAGAATGCCGATGCTATCAACCGAGACGGCAATAATGATCCCGTTCTGCGATGGAATACCTGCGCGCGCATCATCATGGAATATCACCTGCGCGAAAGACCTTCTGATAATTTTCCGGTGCTGGAGTAGAGATTGTTCTTCTCATATTCAATTTAGCAGATTGTATTCATGGTTGAATCATGATGCAACCCCAATCAAATAGTATTACTTTATGACAAGATTTTTATCATCTAGTAAATTCATCTGTTGATGACTTTTTTTCAATCTCTTCCATCAAAAATTGATGGACAGGCTTCAGTTCAATTGTTTTGTTGTCAAAACTCAAAACATCGCTTTGGCTTTGCGTGATGATCATCCCGGTCTTTAAACCAAAAAATTCCATCGCTTCCAGCAAGCCCCTGGTTTCGCGGTCTTTATTTTCGTTGTGTAATTGCTGGCATACCTGCATCACCATTTTGCATTTGCCTTTTTCGAATACTACAAAATCACACTCCGCTTGTTCGCGGAAGTAGGACAATTCATAATTCCTTTTCCGTAAAAACAAGTACACTATATTTTCTAAAAGGCGACCTTTGTCTTTGCTAAAACTTAAGCTGTTGGCATTGATCATGCCCGTGTCTATAGCATATACCTTCCGGGGGTTAACTGCCCGGTTTTTTGCCGACCAACTGAACCGGGTGAGAAAAAATACCAGGTAAGTATCTTCCAGCCAGGAAAGATAATCTGAAACCGTGTTGGCAGATCCCACCTGAAAAGATTTGCGCAGGCTGTTGTAGGTAACTTCCTTGCCCACATTCGAAAGTAAAAAGAGGGTGATGTCCATTAATGTTCTCGTGTTCTTTATCCCATACCGTATGGCGATGTCTCTGGACACAATATCTTTCAACAGCATGTGAAGCATCTCTTCGTTTCGGTCGCGGAGGTATTCTGGAAAGCCTCCATGCTGAAGATAATCTTCAAAGGCACGCGGAGTGTTTTTGGATTTGCTGTACAACAAAAACTCCGGATAGGAAAAAGGAAATAACTCGTGCCTCAGGTGCCTGCCCGTAAGTCGGGTGCCCAGTTCTTTACTCAACAGTGAGGCGTTGGAGCCGGTGATAAAAACTTTTTTACCGCGGTCGTGAAGTTGCCGCACATAAATTTCCCAGGATGGAACGTTTTGGATTTCATCGAAAAAATAGGTTTTTATTTTGGAGCCAATCACCTCGTCCAGTTTTTGAAAATCCTCTACCTCAAAATCATGGACACGCGGGTCTTCAAAATTAAAATAGCTGATGCCGCCACGATAGCGATGCTTGATCTGGTCCATCAACGTGCTTTTGCCACATCTACGTATGCCCGATATCACCTCCACGTGATTGCTTTTAGCCGGGGCAGGGTAATCGCGCGCGATGAATGATTTCACTGGTTTTATGAAATCCTGTTGCAGTTCATAGGCTATTTCTAACTCAGATTTTAGTACCATTGTTTAATAGTTTTCGTTGTAAATATAAGAAAGTTTATATTAACAGGATATACTAATTAAAAGTAGCAAGGTCGCGATTAACCGGGCGTTCTTGAATTAACAGGCGTCTGAACCTCGCGCCAGTAGTATGGGAGGGTGGCCAACGCCTTATTGCCCCGAAATGAAACATCTCATGGTCTCATTCCAGACCACTCCATTTTCAAAGCTTTGATTTTGAATGATAATGCCGGAAATTTCTTTTGACCAGATTGTGGGGAAATCCTTGTTGTTTGTTCGTTACTAATTATTCGAACACCCAATAACGAACAACAAAAAATGTTACTCAGCTACCTCAAACTCTCCATTGGGTTTTAAACCACCGGCACTTCATAATACTTCAAGGCCCATTCTAACATGAAGCGAACTCTATTGGGAGTGATTTTGTAAACAATCAATTCGGGGTTATCGATCGATCCAAGATAATGTTGGAGCAATCTGTTCGTGTTCCAAATATCCAGTAGAAGATTTCTGTCAGTTACAATTGTTACAACTCCTGTGATGCGAACCTGGTTGTGGTCGTCATCCATATAACAAAGTTCAACATTAGAGTTTTTCTCCAACTCTGATGTTTTTCCATAACTCCTCAAGTTGGCAACATACACTGTGAATTTTTCGGTCCGCACAGGTGAAACTGGACGGACACGTGGCTGATTACCATCGATAGTAGCCAACATAGGAAAACGGACTTTCTTAACCAAGGCTTCAGCTAGCTGTGGAACATCTTCGGGATTAACCTGTTGGGGTGCGGGTTTACTCATGATGAAGCAGTTATTAGTTAGATCACTCAATTATCAAAAAATAGAAGATCAATTCCAATCTTTACTTTAATATTGATCTCGTAAGAAAACAGTTGAGCTGATGCGCTTTGTCTTATTGTTTATCACTTTAGTCGCTATCGTATTGATTCCCTTTTTTATATGGGGCGATACCCTGATGGCATTCTTTTCAGCGGAAGGGTCAATCGCCTGGCTGAACTCTTATGGAGAGTGGGCATGGGGCATTGCTATCCTATTATTAATTGCCGATTTATTTTTACCTCTCCCAGCAACGCTCATCATGTCAGCAGTCGGATATATTTATGGGCCACTTATTGGTGGATTAATTAGTGCAGCCGGTTCATTTATTTCCGGATCATTAGGTTATTGGTTATGTCGAATGCTTGGTGAGAATACCGCCATTTGGGTTTTAGGTCAAAAAGAATTTGATCGAGGAAAAAAAATCGCTTCAAGTATTGGTGGGTGGGTGGTAGCTCTTTCAAGATGGCTTCCAGTCTTCCCCGAAATAGTGGCATGTATGGCAGGGCTTACTCGCATGCCACTCAGATTTTTTTATCTAGCACTCGCATGCGGTTCCCTGCCACTTGGATTTACCTATGCCATCATTGGAAACTCAGGGACAACTCATCCACTATTGGCGCTTTGCCTTAGTGCTGGCCTTCCTCCATTGATTTGGTTCATTGTAAGTCGTGTGTTGCGAGCACGATTGCCCAAATGAAATCTGAGAAAGAATCATAGACATCTATTCAAAAGCGAAAATAGGGTGTACGACAAAAATGCATTTCACGCAAAGGCGCAAAAGACGCAAAGCCTGTTTTGATTTCTTTCACTTTGCGGTCTTAGCGACTTTGCGTGAAAATTTAGCGATGTGCAAAACTGTTGTACAATCCGAAAATATCTTTTTCTGAAAGACTGTATCATAACGCTACCTTTGCTGGATGCAACCTTCAATTACTACTGCAAACGCAGAATTTCTTAAGAATCTATCCATTGCCGAATTCAATGAAATGCAGTCTGCTGTTATTGAAAAGGCAACTTCTGCTAACAATTTGATGCTGCTGGCGCCTACGGGTTCAGGCAAAACGCTGGCCTTTTTAATACCACTTATAAATAAGTTAAGAGCTGAAGCCACCGGAGTGCAAGCTTTGATCATTGCGCCTTCGCGCGAACTTTCTTTACAGATCGAACAGGTTTTCAGGTCGATGAAGACTTCCTATAAAGTGAGTTGTTGCTACGGTGGTCACTCCGTGAAAATTGAACAAAATAGTTTGAGTGAAGCGCCTGCTGTCATTATTGGAACACCCGGAAGATTAGCTGACCATATTTTCAGAAAATCATTTGATGCGCGCACCATTAAAATGGTAGTGCTGGATGAATTTGACAAATCGTTGCAAATGGGTTTTCACGAACAGTTGAAAACTATTTTCAAGGTGCTTAGCGGAAAGCAACAACACGTACTTACGTCAGCCACCCGACTAGATGTATGGCCCGACTTTTTGCCCTTCACCAATCCGGAAACGCTCAACTATCTGAAAGACGAAGCGGAGTCAAAATTAAAATTAAGATTGGTTCACACCAGAAGCATCGACAAAGTGGAAACACTCATGCGATTGGTGGCAGGATTTAATCAGGAAGTGTGTCTCGTATTTTGCAATCATCGTGATGCTGTGGAACGTATCAGCGCACTCTTCACTCAAAATAAATTTGAGCATGGAATTCTTCACGGTGCCATGGAACAAATTGATCGCGAAAAGAATCTCATCAAGTTCAGAGGGGGTGCGCACAATGTGTTGATCGCCACTGATCTCGCTTCCCGCGGATTGGACATACCTGAAATAAAACACGTGGTGCATTATCAATTGCCTCCACAGCAGGAAGCTTTTCTTCACCGCAATGGCCGCACCGCGCGCATGCATGCCGAAGGACAAGCCTATCTCATTTTAGCAAACGATGAAACCTTGCCGGAATATATAGACAAGGCGGTAGAAGAACTTAAGGTCAGCAATAAATTACAATTGCCTCCTCCTCCACTATTTGCGTGCTTATATATTAGTGCAGGCAAAAAAGATAAAATCAGCAAAGGCGATATAGTTGGGTTGCTCACTAAAAAGGGTGGACTATCAAGTGATGAAATAGGTTTAATCACAACGCTGGACTTCGCCTCTTATGTTTCTGTGAAGCGAGCGCTTGTAACTAAAGTATTGGCCAACATTAAAAATGAAAAGCTTAAAGGAAGTAAGGTGAAGATCGAGGTAGCCAATTAGCCTATATATTAAAATATGAACACAATTTCCATTTCAAAACTCATTGCTTCGCTTGCCTTGCCGCTTGCAGTGGGCGCCATAGCCGGACTTTTTACAGCAAAGTCTATCCCCAATTGGTACGCAACTTTAAATCAACCTTCCTTCAATCCTCCGAATTGGTTGTTTGGCCCAGTCTGGACTACACTATATATCCTCATGGGAATTTCTCTCTATATGATATGGACACTTGAGCCCGGTAAGGAACGGAATTTGGCTCTTGTAGCATTTGGTGTGCAACTGGTATTAAATTTTGCATGGAGTTTTTTCTTCTTCTATTTTAAAACACTTGGCTTTGCGCTGATAGAGATTGTTGCCCTTTGGACGAGCATCATATTCATGATTGTTCTTTTTTATAAGCTAAAACCGATGGCAGCTTATATGAATATCCCTTATTTACTTTGGGTAAGTTTTGCGACTATACTTAATGCTGCGTACTACAAATTAAACTAACCTCATCAAAAAAATTAGATCAACTGAAATCTATCGCAATGAAAATCAGAGTAATTATAACAGGCGCAACAGGAATGGTAGGCGAAGGTGTATTGCATGAATGTCTGCTTCATCCTGATGTTGAACACGTATTAGTCATTAACCGAAAATCATGTGGAGTTTCTCATCCTAAACTTAAAGAGATCGTCCATTCCGATTTCTATAATTTATCTTCTCTTGAAAATCAATTGCAAAACTACAATGCATGTTTCTTTTGCATTGGGGTAACATCAGTGGGCTTAAAAGAAGATCAATATAATCGGTTAACGTACGACCTGACGGTACATGTGGCAGAAACGCTTTCTAAGCTCAACACAGACATGACATTCTGTTATGTATCGGGCGCGGGCACCGATAGCACCGAGAAAGGAAAAAGTATGTGGGCACGCGTCAAGGGGAAAACAGAAAACAAATTGATGCAAATGCCTTTCAAGAAAGCATACATGTTCCGCCTGGGATACATGCATCCCACTAAAGGATTAAAGAATACGTTGAAATACTATGGCGCATTTTCATGGATGTATCCAGCATTGCGCGCGCTATTCCCCAGCTTTGTATCGACATTAAAAGAACTTGGGTTAGCCATGATCAACGCAGTAAATATAGGATACGACAAATCCATCCTGGAAGTAAAAGACATTGTGAAGTTGGCGAAAGCCTAATTATGTCAGCTGATAAAAACTCAATCCTATCTTTGCCGTCCTAAAATAAAATATCCCCGAGATCGTTATGAGGCTGAAAGAAAATACCAGTATGCGAACAACCAAAATAGGTTTTTTAATTACGCTGTTGTTATCCGGTTGTCTCGATGTTAGTAATCCAGAAGCCGAGCAACTTCAAAGTGAAATAAAAGCCATCAATGATTACCTGGCTGGCGCCACTTTTAAAGAGGTGACCACCGGAAATAATTCAGGCATTCAAATCGGGATAACTGATTTCGGCTCAGGGGCACCGCCACATGACGGCCAGACTGTTACCGTCAGGTACACTGGAAGGTTACTTTCTGATTGGAGTATTTTTGAAACGGGGACTATTAATGATAAACTGGAAAACATATCCATAAGAGGTTTGCGCTATGGTATCGAATCCATACCAGAAGGAACTGTGGCAACTATTTTCATCGCTTCAAACCATGCCTTTGGTACCGCAGGAACATCAACTGTACCAGCTAATGCTACCGTTGCCTATGAAGTTGTGCTGGAGAAAGTGGTTAAAACTGATCTTGAACTCACACAATTCAAAGCAGATACA
>JAYVBN010000378.1:0-2035 GCA_043750455.1 Bacteroidia bacterium
CTCTGCAAATCTGCAGGCGTCAATGAACAGAGGTATTTTATGTTTATTACAAATTGTTTTTACATCTCTGATGTTCTGCATGCTCACAGGTTGCCCACCACCTGAATTGTTTGTAACAGTAATTATACATAACGGAATATTGGCCGCTCCTTTTTTTTCAATAAATTGTTGTAGAGCTTCTACATCCATATTGCCTTTGAAGGGCGATGGTACAGCCGGGATTTTTCCTTCGGCACACAATAAATCAACACCTTCGGCACCACTGTATTCTATATTTGCCCGTGTGGTATCAAATAAAGTATTACTAACAATGTATTTACCCTTCCCACCTATCACAGAAAATAGAATTTTTTCAGCAGCTCTTCCCTGATGCGTAGGGATGACGATGGGCATGCCTGTAATTTGTTGTATAGTTTCCTCAAAATGATAAAAACTATTGCTTCCTGCGTATGATTCATCGCCCATCATAATGCCTGCCCATTGTGCACTGCTCATGGCCGATGTGCCGCTGTCAGTAAGCAAGTCAATAATTACATCCTGAGCACGAATTAAAAATTGATTGTAAAAGGCATCTTTCAGAATTGATGAACGTTGTTCTTTTGTAGTAAAAAAAAGGGGTTCAACGGATTTTATTTTAAACGGTTCTATGATAGTTTTCATACTGGAATAATTACAATGCTTCTTGGGAAGAAATAGATTAAATATTAGTAGTAATGCCTACAAAAGTCGGAAATGGAATACTGATGAGTATTCTCAGGAAGGTTTGTTAATGATATTTTTCCAGCGTATCATGGTCGAATATACTTTCAAAAATAAATTATCTACAACAAGCATAATATGATTAAAATCATTTAGCCATATTTTGTTTTCGGTTAAGTTTCGACTTCATATAAAATAGGTGATTTTAAACAATATACAATCATTCAAAAATCTAAACCATGAAAGGTAAAATCAGCAAGAGTTCATGGGCTGAACCATTTAAGATTAAAATGGTGGAGCTCCTAAAAACAACTACTATCGCACAAAGAAAAAAGGCAATAGAACGAGCAGAGTATAATACTTTCTTATTAAAATCGGAAGAGGTATATATTGATCTATTGACAGATAGTGGTACAAATGCTATGAGTGACCGGCAATGGTCTGGCATGATGATGGGAGACGAGGCGTATGCCGGTAGTGCCAATTTTTATCATCTGGAAGAAGCCATTCAAAATATATATGGCTATCGATATGTGATACCTACTCATCAGGGACGTGGGGCAGAAAATATATTGTCTAAGGTATTAATAAAGAAGGGAGACATCATACCGGGCAACATGTATTTCACTACTACCCGTTTGCACCAGGAATTAGCCGGAGGAATTTTTCATGATATCATTATTGATGAAGCTCATGACTCTGAGAGTCTGCACCCGTTTAAAGGAAATGTGGATTTTAACAAGCTGGATGCGCTGGTAAAAAAACATGGGGCAAAGAAGATACCTTATGTGTGCGTGGCGGTTACGGTTAATATGGCCGGAGGTCAACCAATTTCTTTACAGAATCTGAAAGCATTGCGTACCTACACACGAAAGCATGGGATAAAAATTATTCTGGACATGACTCGAATTGCAGAGAATGCTTATTTTATTCAGAGCCGTGAGTCGGGGTATGCAAAGAAATCTATAAAAAGTATTGTTAAAGAGATTTGCCAGTTAACAGATGGAGCAACCATGAGCGCTAAGAAAGATGCGTTGGTAAACATCGGTGGATTTTTAGCATTTAATGATCGTGGTTATTATGAAGAAGCAAGCAACCTAGTAGTAGTATATGAAGGATTGCATACGTATGGAGGTCTGGCAGGACGCGATATGGAAGCTATGGCTATAGGAATACGGGAATCCGTTTCAAACGAACACATGAAAGCTCGTGTGGGTCAGGTGTTGTATTTAGGAGAGAGACTGAAGCAATTAGGAATACCAATAGTGGAACCAATAGGAGGTCATGGAATATTTATTGATGCAAGAAGGTTTTTACCACACGTCTCAAAAGAATT
>JAYVBN010000379.1:0-2223 GCA_043750455.1 Bacteroidia bacterium
CAGGTGGTAGCATAGATAATTCTTGGATTGTTCGGATCAAGAATCAGATCACCGGCACCAGCAGTTTCATTTACATACAATATCTTTTTCCAGGTTGCACCGCCATCCACACTCTTGAAAACTCCACGCATTTCATTTGGCTTCCACAAATTACCAAGAGCCGCTACATACACTACGTCTGGATTTTTTGGGTGAATTCTAATACGAGAGATATGACGTGAATCTGTAAGGCCAATATGTTTCCATGTAGCACCTGCATCTGTTGATTTCCATACACCCCAGCCAGAAGACACATTGTTACGCAACGTCTGCTCACCTTCACCTGCATAAATTACATTTGGGTCACTCTCAGCTACTGCTACTGCACCCACCGTTCCCCCAAAATAATTATCGGTAATGTTAGACCATGATTGCCCTGCATCATTGGTTTTCCAAACTCCACCACCAACTGCACCAAAGTAATATAGGTTTTGATTTCCTGGCACGCCCGTTACGGTACTCGACCGGCCTCCTCTGAACGGACCAACTTCTCTCCAGCGTATTCCACTGTAAAGTGATTGATCAAATGTAGATGTAACCGTGGTCGGAGTTGGTGAACTTTTCTTTTGAGCTTGTAAATCAATACAAACTATAAGTGTGAGCAGAAAAAACAGCAGACGCATAAATTCTTAATTTAATTTGAACCAGAATTACGAAAAAAGAGGTGTCAAAAAAAGAAATAGTATAGGTACGGTCTTAAATCTTGATGTAACTATTAAATCCTTCTTATCAGAATATAGATTTGTAAGAATTTTTGTAGTATGCATTAACTCAAAATCAAATTTGCCATGAAAATATATATATTCCTCATCTTCACCGTTTGTCTGTTTCACATTGGTTTAGCTCAGACCGATCCGCCAAAGAAAGAGGCCGCCCCTATACCGGAGGCAGAAGTATCAACCACTCAACAAACTGTAAAGATCAATAACGTAGTGATTCCGTTAACTGCCCGTGCCGGAACCATGTTGCTAAAAGATGAGAACAATGATCCGATTGCGCTTTTTGGTTTTACCAGTTATACCAAAGATGGCGTAAATCCAAAGAGGCCTATCATGTTTGCTTATAATGGTGGGCCAGGTTCATCTTCCTTTTGGCTGCACATGGGTGTCATGGGACCCAAGCGAATTGTAGTGAATGATCCAGGATTTACACCGGCTGCTCCCTACCAAATTGTGAATAATGAATATTCAATTTTGGACGTGGCCGATCTTGTGATGATTGATCCTGTCGGAACAGGGTTAAGCGTACCTGTTGGCAAAGCAAAGTTTGAAGACTTCTGGGGTGTGGATCAGGATATCAGAAGTATTAGTTTTTTCATCAAACAATTTCTGATCGAAAATAACAGAATGAACTCACCTAAGTTTTTATTAGGAGAAAGCTATGGCACCTTCCGCAATGCAGGTGTGATGAATCGATTACTCAATCAAGGCATTGCCCTTAATGGTGTAATTATGGTCTCGGCTGTTTTTGATTTACGCACCTTGCTTTTTCCACCTGATGATGATCTGCCCTACATCGTTCACTTTCCAACGTATGCAGCTACTGCCTGGTATCATAATAAGATTGCCAACAAGCCTGCAAATCTTGAAACTTTTCTAGCTGATATTCGCAAGTTCACCGAAAATGAATACACACCCGCCTTGTTTAGAGGTGATCAGATAGATGCTGTTGAACGGAAACGAATAGCCGATAAATTATCATCCTATACAGGAGTGTCATCGGCTTATTGGCTTAAGTCTGACCTGCGCATTCAGGCCGGAGAATTTTTCCAGGAACTTCTGCGTGATGAAGGAAATACAGTTGGCAGATTGGATTCCCGTTATAAGGGAATTAATCAAGATTTACTTAGTCAAGATGCTGAGTATGATCCACAAAGTCTTGCCATTTCACCTGCTTACATCTCGGGCTTTTTAAATTATTTCTACGGTGATCTTAAGGTGAACAAGAAACACAACTATGCCACAACTGCTGGTACCCGTCAAGGATTTAAATGGGACTGGAACCATGAAGGTAACATGCGTTGGGGCACCTCAGCAGCTATCAATACTGGGGTTGATATGGCCACCGCTATGACGCGCGACCCGAATGTTAAGGTCTTGATATTAAATGGCTATTATGATATCGCTACTGTATTCTACGGGGTTGAACACAGCATTAACCATTTAGGCCTGCCCAAAGAAATTA
>JAYVBN010000380.1:0-3112 GCA_043750455.1 Bacteroidia bacterium
CTAATAATAGCCGATTGGCCATTGTATTCTATGCCATAATCATCCGTACCTACACGGTTGACGCCAACCACATAACTTAGGTTTTCAATTGCCCTTGCTTTGAGTAACACTTCCCATGCATTGATCCGAACCATTGGCCAGTTGGCCACATAAATCATAAGATCGTAAGTGGGTTTCTTTAAAGAGGCATTCCAACGGTTGCGGCTCCACACAGGAAAGCGCAAATCGTAGCAAATAAGTGGGCAAATTCTCCACCCTTTCCAGTGTCCTATTAATAGGCTCTCGCCTGAGGTATATACCTGATGCTCTTCGGCCATGCGGAAAAGGTGGCGTTTGTCATAAGTTTTGAAAGTACCACCTGGCTCCATCCACAAGAGGCGATTGTAAAACCGATCATGCACATTGGCAATAAAGCTTCCCATGATCAGCGCCCCGGTTTGGTCGGCCATCTGCTTCATCCACTTAAATGTGCGCATATTCATGTGCTCGGCAAGCTTTCCGGCTTTCATGCTAAAGCCAGTGGTAAACATTTCAGGCAGCACAATCACATCTGTGGTTTGACCGATTTGCCATATTTTTTCCTCAAACATGGCCAAATTGGCTCCAATGTCCTCCCAATGAAGATCTGATTGTATTAACGTGATTTTTAAGTCTTGCATAGATGGCCGTGAAACGGAGTGCAAAGAAAACAATACGAAGCCAAATATCGAACCCTTTGGATTATAAAATCTGATTAAAGCATTTTCAGGATTTCTCCGGCCTTCCTCAGGGTGTCCTCCCCTTTGGCAAAGCAAAAGCGTAGGAGTTTGTGATCGGTTTTATTTTTATAAAAAGCAGAGACAGGAATGGGTGCGAGTTTACATTCTTTGGTCATCCATTCAGCCATTTCCTTGTCTGTTTTTTCTGAGACAAATTGGTATGACAGCAATTGAAAATAACTTCCATAACACGGAAGTGGCTTAAGGGATGAGCCTTTGATCTGCTCTAAAAAAAAGTCTCTCTTTTGCTGATAAAATGCACCTAGGTGAAGATAATTTTCCGGGTCGGCCAGATATTCGGCCAACGCCAGTTGAACAGGATTGTTGACACTAAAGGTAACAAACTGATGAGCTTTCCTTATCTCTTTGGTAAGATATTCCGGGGCAACTGTATAGCCTACTTTCCAGCCCGTTGCATGAAATGTTTTTCCGAAAGAAAAAACTGCAATACTTTGTGAAGCCAGCCCTGGAAATTTCAACACACTTTGATGCGTGAGGTTGTCGAATATAAGCCGCTCATACACCTCATCGCTAAGAACAATCAATCCGTACTTCAGTGCTAATTCCTCAAGAGTTTTCAAATCTTCTTCGCTGAGTACAGCACCCGTTGGATTGTGTGGAGTGTTGATCATGATCATCCGTGTGCGCGGTGTGATCTTATCTTTCACCTCCTGCCAATCAATTGAAAAGTGAGGCGGACTTAAATTGATTTGAATAGGAATACCACCATTAAGTCTAATGGCTGGATCATACGAATCATAGGCCGGATCAAACAAAATAACTTCATCACCAGCATTGACCAGCGCTGCTACAGCCGAAAAAATTGCTTCGGTGCCTCCAGCCGTGATGGTAACATCTGTTTCAAAATCTGTTGGTCGTTGATAGGTTTGGTGAACAACATCTGCAATCACCTTTCGTAATACAGGCACACCTGGCATAGGCGCATATTGATTATGGCCCGCTTGCATATTCTGATTGATAAGCCCAATCAACTTTTCCGAAACAGGAAAATCAGGAAATCCTTGCGAAAGATTAATCGCACCATTTTCCAATGCCATACGAGACATGACTGTGAAAATAGAAGTGCCAACTTCGGGCAGACGGGATTTGATGTTCAACATTCGGTTAAAAGGTTCAAGTTCAAGTGTCAGGTTTCAGTACTCAAACTTGAGACTTTAGACCTGAAACTAATTACTTTCGAAGAGGTGCCAAAATACGATACTCCGTATCCACAGCTCCTTTGCTGATATCGGCCAGCTTTCCTTTCAGCATTCTCTTTTTTAACGGAGTGAGGTAGTCTATAAAAAGTTTGCCTTCGATGTGGTCGTATTCGTGCTGGATAATACGTGCCTTCATGCCCTCAAATTCATCTTCATGAAGTTCCCAGTTTTCATCGTAGTAATTAACTTTTATTTTGCCCTTGCGGGATACTTTTTCTCGGATGTTGGGAATGCTCAAACAACCTTCTTCAAATTCCCATGGGTCACTAAACTCTTTCAGAATTTCGGCATTGATAAACACTTTTTTAAAGTCATGCAATTCCGGCTCTTCGTCCAGGGATGTGCCATCAACAATAAATAATCGAACTGCTTTGCCGATCTGCGGTGCCGCAAGTCCTATGCCGTGCGCGGCAACCATTGTATCAAACATGTCTTGCACCAATACCTGCACATCTGTGCCCATTTTTATGCCTTGGGCTTTCTTTCGCAACACGGCATCTCCGTAAACCACTATGGGATAAACCATTTTATCAATTTTTGAAATGCAAAGTTAAGGATTATGAAACATCGATGCTAGATGTTGGATACTAGATTCTAGCATAAAGAATCTACCGCATTGACTCCATGTAAGACTGCAGGATAATTGTTGCACTTATCTTATCCACGTTTCCCTTTACCTGGCGGTCTTTTTTTTTCATGCCTCCATCAATCATCACGCGCTGCGCCATGGAGCTGGTGAAGCGTTCATCGGCAAGGCTAATTGGTTTTTCAGGAAAAGTATGCTTAAAAAGCTCAACAAATTTTCGCACAGCAGGTGCCGTTTCCGAATCTTGATTATTTAACTGCTTGGGCATGCCTATTACTACTTCGTCTACTCCTTCCCGTTGAAAGTATTTTTTAAGAAATTCTATCAGGCCAGCCGTTTCAATGGTTTCAAGTGCTGTAGCAATTATCCGCAAAGGATCAGTTACGGCCAAGCCCGTTCGCTTTGTTCCATAATCAATAGCCAGGATTCGACCCATGAATTTGGTCTCAACTTAATTGTATTTCGTTTTCTCAAAGAAGGCTTGCTTCACTTTGTTCTCCAGTTCCATTGCCTTAGGAAAGAGAATTTCATTTTCAATGCGCGCATGT
>JAYVBN010000381.1:0-3300 GCA_043750455.1 Bacteroidia bacterium
CAATAAATAAGCTTCTAGGTATGATGGAGGTGACAGTATCGCCTACCACAGTATTCACCCAATTTGAAAACCTTGCACTTGTGTTTGTCGATGCGAAGATACTTGGAGCGTATCCTCCTACCTGATAAACGCCAAAGCCTTCTAACTTGTGGCTAAAGAAAGTATTACCATAACCGGTACTTAATCCAAAACCGAAATTTTTAAGAATATTTCTTACGTGATTGGGCTTTCTCTTAGCATAGAAGTTATCCAATGGAAACACAGGCTTTTCTTCATCCTTCTCACTCTTTTGGGCAGAAACGAACAAAGGCATTAGACATGCAAGGGTTAGGAAAATTGCTAAGAGTCTAATTGAATTCATTTGGTACCACCCGTTAGTAATAGCTATCGATTTTCGTTTTCATACTTTAAGGAATGCCAAGTGTTAAAATTAGAAAAATAACCCAACTTAATAGAAATTATAGTTGGGGTAACTACTCTCCAGCGAACTAAACGTATGAAAAAGAGTCTCTCCTTTTTTGACGGTGTAGGTAAATTCATAGTCCGTAGAAACAGCCCGATCGTTTTGAATGCTAAGCCGTATGGAGTTGGTGCCCTCGGTCAAGGGAATGCGACAATAATAGATACTGTGAGGTAATGTTTGCCAATTTCGAGTATCGGCTTTTTCAGTGATTGCATTTATAAGACCGATCAAAGAGCCTAACGTTTTATCTGATTTCTTAACTTCATATTCCGTCACTTTTTTCATGGCTACTCGTATCAGGGCTTTACTAAACTCAAGTGTCATTCGCTCTTGTAGTGTTTTAAATGCAATACGATTGATGTCTTCCAATAATTCAAGAGAAACTTTTTTATCCGAATATGTTATCGTTGCACTTTGATAATAAGTTGGTCTTTCAACATAACGCGGAAAGGCTACTCTGAATACTTCAAGGTTTGATAAACTATTTTTGTCCTTATCAGTGTAGTTATCTAAACTGAAGGGAAAGCTTATACCCAATTCTTCATTCGAAAAGTAAGCGACATTGTTCCGTCTGTTCACCACAAAATTCACTCCCCATTCTGCTTTTACCGGGCTTAATCCGTTATGCCAAAAAAATACAAGCTCCCCTCCTTCTGCTGGTTGATAGTTAAAATCCATCATCCCAAACTCTGATCTGTATTGTCGAAATTCATCGAACATACCGCTAAGCCAGGCCGTTCTGAGAAGATCAAGTTTTAATTGACGGGGGGCTTCCACTTTAAATAAACGAGTGTAGTCCTTTTTGTAAATCTCCAACGCATTTCGATAGGCAATAAACGCATTGTTATAATCTTTTTCAGATTGGTAGATGATGCCCATAAGTGTGTGAATGAATGCATCTTCCTTGTACCTATTTTCGGAAAGATACCGATCGCTTAATTGCTGAAGGCGAATATTAAGCCTTCGGCACTCCACAAGGGCTTCGTCTTTCTTGCCTAATTTTAAATAGTTGATGGCTTTATAATATAACAAGATAAGATGCTCGTGATCCTCGCCCCGATAGGCAGTAAAATTTGGATTAGTCAAATAAGAGGCGGCCTCATTCAAATAGTTAATCCTATAATCTTCTCCATAGAGAAAAGCTTTTTCAAAATATTCGTTACTCTCTTCGTATCGACCAAGCAAAGAAAGAACAAGTCCATTGTTGACGTTATACAGAAACTCACGTTTCCCATTTGACTCAGATGAGTTGGATTGAAGTGATGCCAGGGCATTTTCTAGATTGCCGTTTTCAAATTCCTGATTGAAACTATAGTTGGTGTGGTAGTAGGTGGCGCAAGATGAGCTAACTCCAATCAGAACAATTACAAATCCTCGTTTCCATATCGCGGTATAGGCATTGGGCATTAGGGCTTGGACATTTGGACTTTAGGTATTAGGACTTAGGTGTGAATAGTTATGGCTATTTATTTTGAGAGTCTACAATTCGAACTTAGTTTTTGATAAATTTTTTGATCTCATGTTGTCCATACCAAATTCGCTTACTCGTTTCCATATCAGTCAGGAAAAGTGTAGTCTGGTAATTCACAACCCGCTTATTGTTATACACGTCAATTTCAGAAGTCATCTCACCAAATAGCATAAGATTAGCGCCCACCTCTTTCCCCCATTGAGCCATTGTTGAGGGATCAGAAAAATCCTGCTGTTGAACCCTTTCCAGCCGAAGCTTATCGCGTTGTTCATCAGACTCCACCAATTCAGCCACACCCGAATTGTAGATGGCCAGTTCAAACTTCTTGACATAGTTAGAGGCATCAATATGCTCAGTGGTCTTGTTTCTTATCGTTCCTAAAATAATGGCTGGCTTCTTATTAAGTGCTATCGCATATTCTTTATACTTTTCGCTAGCTAAAAAATCCGTAGTCATTTTATTCGCCACCATCCGGGAATCCGTGTCGTTCCAACGTCCACTCAGATTCATTTCTTCTTCAGGATTGATGCGGGTTACTGTTCTTTGTGAGCAAGCGAAGGTGATTGAAAGAAGGAAAAGTAGTATAGCGAACCGCATGGCATGTCTTTGGTTTATCTAAACAAATTTGTTGCCGAAAATTGTTTGGTCGCTGGAAAATTAACCTAAGGACTTTAAACGTTGAATGACCTCCTTTGGGTTGCTGGCTGAGAAAACAAAATTACCTGCTACAAGTACGTCCGCACCTGCATCCATCAGTTGTCTTGCATTGTCCTGATTTACACCGCCATCTATTTCAATCAATGTTTTAGATCCGGAATTCTGAATCATCTTTTTTAAGGCTTCCACTTTCTTATATGTTTTTTCAATAAACTTCTGGCCTCCGAATCCCGGGTTGACGGACATTATGCATATCAAATCGATTTGATCGATCACATTTTCTAATGTCTGGATAGAAGTGTGAGGGTTTAAAGCCACACCTGCCTTTGCGCCTAACCCCTTTATTTGCTGAATGTTTCGGTGAAGATGGTAGCAGGCTTCGGCATGGACAGAAATTATTTCCGCTCCAGCTTTGCGAAACGCTTCTACAAATTGCTCGGGTTTAACAATCATCAGGTGTACATCCATGGGTTTCTTGCTGTGGCGCTTAATCGCCTCAACGACCGGAAGTCCCATCGAAATATTGGGGACAAATACTCCATCCATGATATCGATGTGCACCCAATCCGCCTGGCTGTCATTTATCATCAGGATTTCTTTTTCAAGATTAGCAAAGTCAGCGGCAAGAATTGATGGGGCAATGATTGGTTTCATGTTACAAATATAGGTATCCTTAAGATTTAAAAGATGAGAAAAAATCTTGCTTAAA
>JAYVBN010000382.1:0-5546 GCA_043750455.1 Bacteroidia bacterium
TTTGTGCAAGCGAAAAAGTTTGCACGAATACAAACAAGAACAACATCAAAAAAGGAATTCCATTCCTCTTTCGCATAGAAGTTGGGTGTGTTTTCATAAAGGTATATTTGGGTTAGTGTAATTCTGTTTCCTTCAGGAATGGCTTCCCGCATCTAACCTTCCCGCAGTCATTCGTGGTAATGAAGGTCTACTTTTTTTTGGAGATTGACAATCTATTAATTCGGCAATGCGCCAGTTGCTAACAAGTAATAACCATTGCTGCCGTATAGTGCCTAAGGAATATTCAAAAGATTATTAGAATGGGAATGGCTCCCTTATACGTTTCCTTGCCTAAAAAGCAGGCAAAACTTAGCAGGAGAAGAAAATACCACTTAAGTAGTATTGATAATAGGTTTTTGTTTTTGTAAACTTTGTAGGTTCTGGAAATCGTGGTAAGGCTTACTTAACTGTTGATTCTCATGGGCTCTCGTTGCATAATCCGTTTTGCCAAATGCCTCATTCCGCTTAGCAGTTTTTACTTCGCTCGCACAAGTTGCGCTCAAACCATCGAAAATGTAAAAGCAAACTTCCTGGATGGCAAGGTTATTATTAACTACGACCTGAAGGCGGATTCGAATACTGCCTTTGTCATTGAACTGTACGGCTCCCACAATAACTATAGTGTTGTCGTTCGATTGGCACAGGGCGATGTTGGAAACAATATAAAACCTGGCGTACAGAAAAGAATAGAGTGGGATATAAAGAAAGACTTAAAAGATTACAAAGGGGAGATCACGTTCGAACTTCACGCTGACCCCGCCATTTTACCATGGGCCATTGTTCAACCTTCTTTAAAGAAAGGGCTAAGGCGCGGCAAGACTGGTATCATTCAGTGGCAGGGTGGCAAGCCCACTCAAGATGTGAGTCTTGAATTATATCAGGGCAGCAACCGCATTCAGGAGATTACAAATTCCCCTGTGAGCAATACAAAAAAATACGAGTGGAAACTGCCTGCTAAAATGAAAACCGGTGGCGGCTACACCATCAAACTTTACTCGGGCAAGGAAGGTACTACAAGTGCATCCTTTATTATTGGGAGGAAGATACCGCTGGCATTTACCATAGGGATAGTGCCAGTTGCCATAGGTGCCTATTTTGGTGGTAAGGCTATTTATGATGCTTTTAATAAACCACCGCCATCAGATGATTTGGAGGCTGCACCTGGAATTCCACCTAATTGATTGAAAAAAATTTGACTTTAAAGAAATAAGGTCAACACTATATGTCAAATAATAAGAATAAGATAAGCTGGAGTAGACCAATAACCTTTAAGGCTGTTGCCTTGATAGGATTTATTCTCATTGGGCTTGTAGCTTGGTCGCAACCTGTAGTTAACAGTGTGTCCTCTCTAACTGTAAACGGACATACCGCAACACCAACCGTTAATCCTCCTTCATCTGCTACCTACGGGTTTGGGGCAACCATTTACATTGATGTTACTTTTAGTGAAATAGTGAATGTTACGGGCACTCCATCAATGATTTTAGAACTTGGAATAAATGATCGTTCCATTTCATATACGAGTGGCACAGGAACCACCATTTTAACTTTTACATATGTGGTTGCCAACGGAGATTTTTCCAGCAATACTGGTGCTTCAAATACTACAAGGTTAAGTTACGTAAGTCAAGCTTCTCTTTCAGGTACCATCCGAAGCGTCTTACTTGTGCAAGCTGACCTAACGTTACCTGCTATAGGGCTAAGTGGCTCTCTAAGTTTAAATAAGGCCATAATAATTCGAGAAACGCAATTGCCACTAGTGTCATCTGTATCGTCAACTACAGCTAACGGCACATGGTATCAAGGGCAGATAATCTCCATAACTTTTGATTTTGATGAACCAGTTAACGTGACTGGAGTTCCGCGTCTCCAGTTGGAGACAGGAACTATCGATCAGTTTGCAACTTATGCAAGTGGATCTGGGAACACGACAGGTACGCTCACGTTTAACTACACCATTCAAGCAGGTGATGTTTCGTCTGACCTTGATTATATAAGTACCGCTGCACTAACCCTTAATGGAGGTACTATTCGGGATCAAAATGCTAACAATGCAACATTGACATTGGCCACTCCAAGTTTCGCAGGTTCATTGGGTGCAAATAAGAATATTATTATTAGTGGTATTCCTCCACCAACACCAACTACACAGGCTTCCGCTATTAATTTTACATCATTCACGACTACCTCACTTGGTTTTAACTGGACTAGTGGAAATGGCCAAAGGCGGATTATTCTTGCCAAGGCAGGATCGGCAGTTGATTCTCAGCCTTTAAATGGCACAGGATACACAGCCTCAACTATCTTTGGTAGCAGCACGCAAATAGGAACAGGAAATTTTGTGGTGTATGATGGAACTGGTGCCAGTAGTTCGGTAAGCAATTTGGTAACTAACACAATCTATCATTTCAAGGTTTTTGAATATAATGGGTCAACAACTTCCGCTAACTATAATACAGGCAATGCGACAAACAACCCTGCAAGCCACACAACTTTGGTGGCGGAGCCAACAACACAAGGCAATAACCCTGCATCTTCATCTATCACAGATAATTCAATAACACTAACATGGACTAACGGTAATGGAGCAAACAGAATAATATTAGCCAGTGAAGATTGTTGCTTTGGCATTACCCCAATTGATGGCACTACATATGCTGCAAGTTCGATTTTCGGAACCGGTGATCAAGTTTCTGGTGGCGCTGCACCTGTTTACGTTGTATTTAATGGAGCAGGAACATCAACTACAATTACGAATCTTAGACCTTCTACCTCTTATAGATTCAGGATATTTGAGTTTAATGGATCCAATGGATCAGAAAACTACAGGTCAAGCTCAACTTCCAATCAACCTTCAACGATAGCACCTTCATTACCTAAATTTTTTTTAGGATCGGTTAACCCTACCTCAATTTCATCAACGTCAAGTTTGGGATCTGCGTTTTCTTTTAAATTCTATAATAGCGCAACAAACCAAACCATTGGCAGCGTAACTATAAAGCAGGGCGGTGGGAATCAAGTGTTGGATTGGACAGAAATAATTGCAGCAGCAGATCTGAACTGTCTATCATGCTGTAATGGTAATCCAACTATTTTAATTGCGTCAAATTCGATAACGTTCACAAATGCTGGAGGAGGTAATTGTTTTTGGAGACCATCAACTGGAGGTTCAGAATATGTTTTAGAGGTTTCTTTCAAAACAGCATTGACAGGAAGTAACCCGCAAACAATAGATGGGAAAGAACTCGATTTTGTGATTGATAATACCAGTATTATTCTTCAGGCTGGAATGGTGGATCCTTCCAGCCCATCAATAAACAATTTGATTCCGGTTGATGTAACAGCTAGCAAACTAAAATTCATTCAACAGCCACCTGCGGCAACCTGGGCTGGTGTTGCGATGCTACCAGCTGTAACATTGGAGGCCACGGATGTAAACAATAACAGGGATTTAGATTTTGTATCGGCAGTTGGCTTAACGTCAACGGGTACATTGTCTGCCGCTCAGTCGGCTACGTTTAGTTCAGGTGTGGGCACCTATAGTAACATTGTTCACTCCGCTACCGGCACAAGTAGAACGTTATCAACTACTAATGCTTCCGGTTTAACCAATGTTACAAGTACCTCATTTAGTATTACACAGCCGCTGCAATTGTCACCTGATGTGATGACTCTTTTTCCAAGAGCTGGCAACACAGAAAAAATTGTGATGACGCTTACCAAAGCTCCTAATCTCACTTCGGGGGCAAATGTCACAGGGTTTACCGCTAGTACTGGAACAATTGCTTCCGCAGTTTATACGGATGTTGCCGGGTCGGCACCCTTCACTGTAACACTTACCAGCGCGGCCAACAGTCAGTGGACGAGCGCGACTACCATTACCTACACGCAGGGAGGCAATTTGGTTGATACCGATGGTTTTGGCATGAATACAATAACTGCCCATGCTGTTGTTATAGAGACCACCGCACCGTCTATCACCAATGTGCTCATTCCCGATATTGCCATGAAGGTTGGTGATGTGGTAACGGCCACAATTACTGTGGTGAATGATGATGGCGATGATGCAATTTTAGTGGCGGGCGGTACGATTGGTGGTTTTCCATTAGGTACATTGATTAATACAAGTGCTACCAGTAAAACACTAACATTTACAATTGCCGAAGGTGGACTTGATATAGCTGCCGGAGCCATCATTCCCGTTAGTTTTGCCTTAAAAGATGGCCAGAATAATACCAGCCCAACATACACGGCTGACATTGTTCAGGCCGGTGATGCTATTGATGCCAACTCCCCTAAAGTGACCTTCATCAATAGACAAACAACTACCAATGTTTGGTCAACCACAGGCGGCTCATCAGCAGCATCCGTAGTTTTCAGGGTAAGATTTTCTGAGCCCATTAATGCATCTACACTTAGTGCTGCTGATTTTGCTTTATCAACAACAGGTTCTATAGCAAGTGCAGTCATCGGTGCTCCTGCTTCGGATACTCCAAACACTGATTATCTAATTACCGTATCGGGCTATACCGGAACAGGAACGCTCGGTTTAAATTATGTGGATAATAATGATGCAAATGCGATCAAGGATCTTGCTGGAAATTCTACCATAACCTCAATTGGCAATGCCGATGGAGATTTTACTGGTCAAACCTTTAGCATTGTATTGCCAGAGCCAACAAATAATGTAACAGCAGTTTCGGCTACCGCGGTTAGTGCCAGCCAGGCAATTGTTAACTGGACGAATGCGGTAGCAGGCCAGTTGCCGACTCACCTGTTGATTCTTGCTAAGAAAACTGGTGTTGGCACGTATGCGTCTGTAGCCGATGGATTCCCGGTAACCCCAGAAGAGGATTTCACAAACAATAACGGGGCAGCTATTATTAACCTGATTTCTAATCCAACTCAAACGAGTTACACATTTAACGACATGCAGTCGAATACGCAATATGATTTTATAGTTTATTCCTATACTCTTTCTTCGAACAATAGTGCTGATAATACGGATTATAAAATAGGAAGCAATCCAATAGCCTCTGCTACACTTTCTGCGTTGACCATTAGTTCTCTCAATGCTGTTGGAAATAGTGTAGCTACTTCTCCGTTGTCAGCAAGTGCTACTTCTCAAGGTGTTTTTGGTTTTTCAATGACATCTAATGCTCTTCAAATAGTTTCCTCAATCACCGTTCATACCAGTTCTTCATCATTGGGTATTTTATCCAATTTTTCGATGGTAAGATCATCCGATAATATTTATGCTACCACAGGAGATAATACGTTAATTACTGGATTGACGTTTACACCTTCTTCTTCTCAAGTAGTGATTACCGGACTGACAGAAAGCATTTCTTCGCTTAAAAATTATTTTCTGGTAGGGGATGCGAGTGCTGGGATAAATGGAGCGAATTCTCCAATTCAATTTTCCATCTCACAAGCTGATGTAGTCGTTAACCTCGGATTTGTCATTTCCACTTCTATCGTAAGCACCAATTATTCTTTTATTAGTT
>JAYVBN010000383.1:0-2212 GCA_043750455.1 Bacteroidia bacterium
AGCCGAAAAAGCGTGAGCTTCTACACTTACTTTAGCTTTCAACTCTCCTCTGCCTAAAATCTTAACCTGATCTTTTTTTCCAACAATTCCGTTATCTACCATCAACTGGAAGCTTAATGACGCTGCTTTCGTTTTCTGGGCAAGCTCTTCCAATGCATCCAGATTGATGCCTTTGAAGTATATCTTATTATTATTCTTAAAGCCAAACTTTGGAACGCGTCTCTGAAGAGGCATCTGGCCACCTTCAAAACCTATCTTCTTGTGATAGCCCGAACGTGATTGAGCACCCTTATGACCACGACCTGCAGTGCTGCCACCAGATCCCTGGCCTCTGCCTAATCTCTTATTATTCTTTACCGATCCATCGGCCGGCTTTAATGTATGCAGCTTCATGTTATAATTCTGTTACGGCCACTAAATGACTTACTTTCTTTACCATGCCTTGAATCTGTGGGGTATATTCTACTTCCACAGAAGCGTGCACCTTACCTAAGCCCAACGACTCAATCGTACGTTGCTGCCTGGTAGGTCTTTTAATCATGCTTCTGGTTTGTGTAATCTTAACTTTCGCCATGATCCTTATCCGTTAAAAACTTTTGACAATGAAATACCTCTGTTTCTGGCGATCGTCTGAGGATCTCTCATACTTGTCAACGCTTTGAAAGTTGCTTTCACCACGTTGTGAGGATTTGAAGAGCCCTTAGATTTAGCCAATACATTATGAACTCCTGCACTTTCTAATACGGCACGCATAGCACCACCCGCAATTACACCTGTACCTGCAGAAGCTGGTTTCAATAAAACAAAGCCACCACCGAATTTACCAAGAGACTCATGTGGAACTGTTCCTTTAATGATTGGAACTTTCACCAGGTGCTTCTTAGCATCATCTATTCCTTTGGTAATGGCATCTGTTACTTCGTTGGCTTTGCCAAGTCCGTAACCTACTACACCATTTCCATCACCTACAACTACAATGGCTGAAAAGCTAAATCTCCTACCTCCTTTTACCACTTTAGCTACGCGCTGAATGGCAACTACCTTTTCTTTCAGGTCGATTTCGCTTGCTTTTACCGTGCTGACGTTACTTTGTGTCATGCTTTTAGAATTTTAAACCTGCCTCTCTGGCGCCTTCAGCCAAAGCTTTGATGTTACCATGATATAAGAAACCATTGCGATCAAAAACGATATTGCTTACGCCTGAAGCCAATGCCTTCTCAGCTACTTTCTTTCCAACTGATTTAGAGATGGTTATGTTCACGCCACCTTTCTTATCGAGTTCAACTGAAGAGGCCGCTACCAGCGTAGCACCTTTAGAGTCGTCAATAAGTTGAGCGTAAATAGCACTATTACTTTTGAATACGGAGAGCCTTGGGCGCTCTGTGGTGCCCTCCAATCCCTTGCGGATGCCCATCTTGATTCTTGCTCTTCTTTCTCTTTTTACGTTTGCCATATCCTTAATTATTTAGCAGCCGCTTTACCAGCTTTTCTACGTACAAACTCGCCCACGTAACGGATACCCTTGCCTTTGTAAGGCTCAACTTTCCGAAGTGATTTTATTTTCGCAGCAACCTGTCCTAGTAATTGTTTGTCAATTCCTTCTAATGTGATAATTGGGTTTGCCCCTTTCTCCTGGGCAGCCTGAAGCTTCAACTCAGAAGGGATGGCTACAAACACATTGTGTGAATAACCAAGACTCAACTCTAACACATTGCCTTGTGCACTTGCTTTGTAACCCACACCAATGATTTCCAATTTCTCCTGGTATCCTTCGCTTACACCCTTCACCATGTTGGCAATAAGTGCGCGATAAAGACCATGCAAAGATTTGTGGACTTTCTCATCAGAAGGACGGTGAACTGAAAGGTGTCCGTCTTCTTGTGTGATTTTAAATTCTGGAGCCAATACCTGATGAAGTTCGCCTTTAGGTCCCTTCACTGACACCTTATGGTTGCCTTCTGAAAAAGTGCACGTGACACCTTTTGGTAGAGCGATAACTTGTTTGCCTATTCGTGACATTTCCTTATTCTATTAATAGACGTAACACAAAACTTCACCACCTACATTCAATGCTTTGGCCTCCTTGTCGGTAATCACACCTTTAGAAGTTGAAAGAACTGCGATGCCTAAACCGTTCAATACCTTTGGCAACTCATCCGCTGGCTTATATTGACGAAGGCCAGGAGAGCTTATGCGCTGTAATTTTGAGATG
>JAYVBN010000384.1:0-5345 GCA_043750455.1 Bacteroidia bacterium
GAAAAAGTATTTTATTAGTTTATCCCGGTACCTTTAATTTCTTATTCACATCAAATGTAACTCTATCATTTCTTAATTCTTAGGTTGGAAACGGAAAAAAGTCTTCTAGAATATGTCTTCTGAATCATCATTTAAAATGCAGAATTCGATAAGCCATTTATATGGAAACCAGCTGAGGGTTAGGGCTTGCGGAATCTGCATAAAAGACGGAGAAATCCTTTTGATAAATCATAAATCTGTGGCTGAAGGTGATTTTTGGGCGCCACCAGGAGGGGGTATTTCTTTTGGGGAAACGGCTGAGGATTGCATCGCGCGGGAATTGAAGGAAGAAACTGGTCTTTCCGTTATAGTAGGGCAATTTCTTTTTGTTTGCGAGTTTATTCAACCTCCTCTTCATGCCATCGAACTATTTTTTGAGGTGTCCGCCTTCGAGGGAGAGTTAAAAATAGGGATAGACCCAGAAATGGGTGATAATAACCAAATCATTCAGGATGCCAGGTATGTCTCCATGGCCGAAATCAAAACCATGAAAACCAATAGCTTACATGGCCTGTTTCGATTAGCCTCGAAGCCGGACGAAATCCTTGGTTTAAGAGGCTATTTTAAATTATGATTGGCTGTGTTAAAAGACTTAAAATATCTATAATTGCAACCTTAAACCTATTGAAAATGAACCTGACCAAGATTCTAACCTTTGTACTTCTGGCTGTCAGCCTATACTTAGCCTACTTTTTATATAGTGGAGTTCAAAAAACCATTGACGACCGCGATGCCATAGCCTCAAAAGAAGCTGCCGTAATTGAAAGGCTGAAACTAATCCGTGAAGCTGAAATAGTATTTCAGGAATTACATGGCCGTTATACTGCAAATTGGGATTCATTGGCAAATTTTATTCAAAACGGAAGAGTTCCGATCATTGAGCGTAGGGAAGAAATTAAGCAGAAAGCTTATGGTGGTGAGGACATTATTATTCACATAGATACTTTAGGCTTTATTTCTGCCAAGGAGCGAATATTCAAAAAGAATTATGCTGTTAACGCCTCCGATAATGGTATTTTCATGGGTTTCAAAGTTAAAGTAGGAGACCAGGTAATAACCAACCAAAAAGCTTACGCCATTAAGGTGGGTGAAAAAGTAAATGAGCTTCCTTTTCTTGATAAGGGGACAATCTCTGCTTTAGCGAACGTAAATGTTGGTGATGCCCTTACAAAAAGTCAAAACCTGATCAGCTTGTGGAACTATCAGTTTAATCCAAATGTGGATCTTACTAAACTTGGTGAGAAAGATGACGGTACCAAATTTGAGATTTATGCAGGCAAAGTGGATAAATCAGGCGTAAAAGTTCAGGTGATAGAAGTCATCGATCCAACACCTGTCAATCCAATTCGCAAAGAATCAAACGACCAAAAAAACAGAAAGCCGTTACGTTTTGGATCGAAGATAGATGTGTCTACTGCCGGCAACTGGGAATAAAATAAACAATTGCAAACTGCAGCACTCAGTTATAAGCTGATCAAAAAGATCAAGGACGAGAAGTTTGATGAAGAAAAACTTCAACACTACGTTCTACTGATTCAACTGGGTATAAGAGATTTTCAGGTGGCCGTCATTGATAATAATGATAGCCGCCTGATTTTTTTTGAAGACTTTGTACTCAGCGAAATTAGTTCACACTCCGAACTGATTGGAGTCTTGAAAAGTTTGTTCGAATCTCACGAACTTCTCACAGCAGGTTTCTGGAAAAAAGTTAAAGTTTCCATTAAGAATAACAAGGTAATTCAGGTGCCGTCATCACTTTTTGTTGAAGGAGCAGCGGAAGAGTACTTAACCTTTAATGCTGATATTCAACCAAAAAATGAACTTACACTTTACTGCAGGAATAATGCGTCTGATGCAGTCAGCATTTTTGCCATGCAAAGAGATCTGCACGAATGGCTTGCCGGCATTTATGCAAATAGCTCATTGAGTTTTGTTCATCAGTCGGCATGCTTGATTGAAGGCGTCTTGAATTTTGCCAAATCTCAAAAGGCACAACCTCTTTACATTTATGTAGATCGGTTTAAACTCCACATTCTTTCCGTTCAAAATCATAAATTGGTTTACTACAATCAATTTGCTATCAAACAATTTTCAGATTACGTGAAATATATTATGCTGGTGATGACAGCATTAAACCTGGATCAAAACAAATGCCCAGTTATATTGTGGGGATATATCGGCAAAAACTCACCCCACTACCAGGAGTTTTACAAATACATCAGGAATGTGACTTTTGGAGACAGGCCGAATCATTTGAAGTTCGGGTATATGTTTGATGAAATGCAGTACCATCATTTCTTCGATCTGTTTTCAATGAACTTGTTGGATCATTGAAATGATCTGACGTTACAGATTCAATCATTTTATAATTTGCAGCCTATGAAACGTGTTGCCATTTTCCCAGGATCGTTTGATCCGTTTACCAAAGGACATGAAGATATTGTATTGAGGGGATTAAGCCTCTTTGACGAAATCATCATCGCCATAGGATACAACAGTAAAAAAAACACCCGTTACATCGGAATTGAAAAAATGGTCAGCCTTATTCAGGAGGCATTTAAAGATGTCCCTAACATAAGCGTACAAATCTATGACGAATTGACCGCTGAATTTGCCCGGAAAAATAAAGCGAAATTCTTGCTGCGCGGCCTGCGAAACACAACCGACTTTGAATATGAGAACAGTATTGGACAGGTCAATCGATTTTTAAATGCCGAACTGGAATCAGTTTTTCTAATTACATCACCCCAATTTGCTTCGTTGAGTTCTTCTATCATCCGGGAGGTCCATCGCTACGGAGCAGATGTTTCCAAGCTGCTTCCGTACAAACTTTGAGAGGTGATAAGGGAATATTAATATTACTTAACTCTATCTTTTGCTTTGTAATATTCCTCAAAGACAAACCGGATTGATTTGTAAGAGTTTTCCAAGGCGAGGTATACTTCCTTTTGGTTCATCCACCTAAGTTCTTCGATGTCCTCATCCACGCTAGGCTGACTATTGGAGTCATCTATCAATTCCATAACATACCATCGGGTCTTTTTTAGCATGCTGTTTTTATTCATAGTGTACGTATGCCAGGTGGTACACAATTTCTTACCCACTTTAACCTGAACATTGCACTCCTCTTCTACTTCACGCTCCGCGGTTTGCTTGTACTTCTCACCACTTTCTTTTTTACCCTTTGGCAGATCCCACTTCTTCATTCTATAAATCATCAGGAACTTATCTTTTTTGATAATAAGCCCACCGGCTGCTTTTATGACCTTAAATTTCCCTTTCAGATAAAGCTTTACAGCCTGATAGTCATCTACAGTAATGGTCAATGAAAGCAGGTTGGTTGGTACTTTTGTATTGATGAGATCGAGAATAACATCCAGGTGTTGAGTACTGACATTATGCACCCAAACATGATGAATAAGTTTAGCCTTTGTGATCGTTTCTTTGCTGGAATCAATGGAAAGATTAAAATGTCCTTCCTCTGGCTGTTGACCTGATTCCAGAACCGATACAGGGATGTCGTTAATAAATAGATTCATAAGGTCAGATCAACCAGTTGCAAAAACATAAATTATTTCCAATGAATCAACACCGACAGCCTATTAAAATGAAATTGTTTGTGAGGTGGATTGAATTTTGACCGTATTTCTAGAATTTTTCTTACGTGATTTGGCTTGAGAGGCCGTGTATTCCTGATAAATTTGTCACATGAGCATTGTAAAAATTCAGGAAGAAACAGCGGGAAAGGTTGCGGCTTTACTATTGGATATTGAAGCCATAAAGCTTAATTACAAAAATCCGTTCACCTGGAGTTCGGGTTGGAGATCACCTATTTACTGCGACAACCGGTTGGCACTCTCCTATCCAAAAATCCGTACATCTATAAAGGAAAGCCTAGCACAAGCGATTAAGGTAAACTTCCCTCATGTCGAATATATTGCCGGAGTTGCCACAGCAGGCGTGCCACAGGGTGCCTTAGTGGCCGAAGCCTTAGAGTTGCCCTACATTTACGTAAGACCCAAACCCAAAGAGCATGGGATGGGTAACCTGATAGAAGGCAAAATTGAAAAAGGTAAAAAGGTGGTGCTTATTGAAGACTTAATTTCAACAGGAGGAAGCTCTTTAAAAGCAGCAGAGGCCTTGAAAGAGGCTGGTTTTAAGGTACTTGGCATGGTTGCTATTTTTACCTATGGCTTTGATGAAGCAGAAAAGAATTTTGAAAAGGCCAATATTCCACTCGTTTGTTTAAGCGACTTCAACCATATGCTGAAAGAAGCTGTTGAGAAAAAATACCTGGACGAAAAGCAGCTTATCCATGTAAAGTCATGGAGAGTTGATCCTGCGAATTGGAAATAATAAATTTCATTCAAAACTTCTCTTCTATCCCCAGCCCGAAAAGTGCAAAGTCATACTTTACAGGATCGATTGGGTCCAGTTGTCTCAAATTAGCTGTCAGCTCAAGTGCTGTTTCCCAATTCATTTGTTTTCTTTCTATAAGTTTTAATTTTCGTGCCACACGCTCCACATGAAGATCGCATGGGCAGATGAGTTGTGATGCAGAAATCTTAGTCCAGATTCCAAAGTCAACACCGTTGGTATCCTTACGCACCATCCATCGCAGGAACATATTGATTCTCTTACATGCCGATTTCCGTTCGGGAGTTGCCAAATGTTTCCTGGTTCGGCTTGGAGAATCCGGGAGACTAAAAAACAAATGGTAAAAGTTAATCAGATTTTGCTCTACTGTATCCCCTGAGACCTCAACTCTAAAAGCAGATTCCAATGATTCATTCTTCTTGTAGAACTGTGAAAGAAACTCAATAAAATATAAAGCATCGGTTCCGTTGAATGTGCGATGCTTAAATTTTTCAAAAGGTTTTAGCTCGTCAAGGGTGTGATGCAACAGGAAATCATGCGGTGAATTATCCATCATTTCCAGTAAAACTCTGGTCTTATTAATGATCGTAACTCTTTGTCCCCAAGCCAGTGTGGCTGCAAGGAATCCTGAAATTTCTATATCCTGTTTCCTTGTGTACTGATGAGGGATAGAGATTGGATCGTTCTTAATAAATCCAGACTGGTTATACTGGTCAACTTTAGAATCCAGAAATGATTTTAAATCCAGAATTGATTTTTGCTTCATGGATTTCGGAACAAGACCCGTGCTACTTGTAAAAAGTCACCTCTACTCCTAACTTATCTTCAATTGCCCCCAATCTGTCAAAAGCTGACTTTGAAACTTTAATTATTGTTTTGCTATCCGATCCAATCGGTAGTGTTCCCATTACACGAACAAAGACTTCACG
>JAYVBN010000385.1:0-2259 GCA_043750455.1 Bacteroidia bacterium
GCATAGGCTTCATTCATTAATTTAAGAGCAGGTAAAATATGAGGTTTGAGTTCTTTCTTATTTTTAAATTCCAACAATTGAATGTTGGAGTTGCCCAAAATGCGCTTTGCAATTTTTGAATAAGCAATGGGCATTGTCTTCGGTACTTCAAGTTTGTAAGAAACACAATCAATTTCTTTCTCATATCCTTCCTGCTCCACAAGTTGCTGGAGATACGGTGGGTTTGTGGGTGTTACAATTACCGGAAGATTTTCAAAGCCTTCAATCTGTAAGCCTTGTGGATCTTTGTCAGAGAATCCGTAAGGACCAATTATTTTATTCATTCCTTTTTCCTTTCCCCATTTTTCTATGAAGGCTATTAAAGAATGTGAAATTGTTGAGTCGTTTATGCAATCCAGGTTAAAGAAGGAAACATTTTTTAATCCATGTTGATCATTATATTTTTTGTTAATGATGCCCATCACCCGTCCGACAGGAGTATTATTTTGGTAAGCGATCAGGCGAACAACTTCAGAATAAGACAATGCCCTGTTTTTCTTTGGATTGTGAAAAGCCCATTCATCCATGTAAATAGGCGGCACCCAGTTGGGATAGTTAGAATAGATTTTCTGTGGTAGAAAGATGTACTCTTTAAGCTGACTTTTTGTACTAACAACTTTAAGTTCTATTGGCATGACCAGCAAGTTATTCAAGGTTTCGATAAAAACTGACCCTATATTCTTGATTCTCGGTACTGAATCTGAATGTTTAGTTTACTCGTACCTGCCAGCATCATTAGCTGGGCATCTCATTCTCTATCAATAAAATAAGGAATCCCTTTTTCTTTCTTCAAACCTTCATAAATTGCCCCCGAATTTTAAAAACAATTACAATGAAAGTAACCGTAGTAGGAGCCGGCAACGTAGGTGCCACCTGTGCTGATGTGCTGGCCTATAAAGAAATAGCAAACGAAATCGTTTTAGTAGATATACGCGAGGGTTTTGCCGAAGGTAAAGCCCTGGATATTTGGCAAAAATCTCCTATCGATTTGTACGACAGTCGTACTATCGGATCCACCAATGATTATACAAAGACAGCAGGTTCCGAAGTAGTGGTGATTACTTCCGGCCTTCCGCGTAAGCCAGGTATGACCCGCGATGATTTGATTGGCACGAATGCTGGTATTGTTAAATCGGTAACCGAAAATGTGGTGAAGCATTCTCCAGATGCCATCATCATAGTTGTTTCAAATCCTTTGGATGTGATGACCTATCAGGCACATATTACTTCAAAGCTGCCACGTACAAGAGTAATCGGCATGGCTGGCATTTTAGATACAGCCCGCTACCGTGCTTTTCTGGCAGAAGCATTGAATGTTTCGCCCAAAGATATTCAGGCGATGTTGCTTGGTGGCCATGGCGATACCATGGTTCCCCTGCCTCGTTATACAACAGTAGCCGGAATCCCGGTAACGGAATTAATAGACAAAGACAAGCTCAATGCTATTATTGAACGCACCAAAGTTGGAGGCGGAGAGTTAGTGAAATTAATGGGAACCTCTGCCTGGTATGCTCCGGGTTCGGCAGCAGCGCAAATGGTCGAGTCCATTGTAAAAGACCAGAAAAGAATATTGCCAGTATGTATGCAATTAGATGGCGAATACGGAATTAAAGATTGTTATCTGGGTGTGCCCGTTGTGCTGGGCAAAAAAGGTGTGGAACGGGTAATTGAACTTGAACTGAACAGCGATGAGAAAGCTTTACTTGAAACTAGTCGAAAGCATGTGAAAGAAGTGATGGAGGTTTTGGAGAAGATTGGAAAGTAGAAAGTAAGAGTTAAAAATAGGAAGAAGTGCCGGACGAAAGTCTGGCATTTTTTATTTCTATTAAAAAATGTGAAACTATTCCACCAGAAATCACATCTGACAAACAAAGTAAATGATTAAAGTATTTCTTGCCCTCATCTTAACTGTTGAATTCGGGTATTCCCAAATCCTTATAAAAGGAATAGTCAGGGATCAATCAACTGAAAAACCGATTGCTTATGCCAATATCGGAATTGTAAATACGGGTGTTGGCACGATTTCAAATGAAGATGGCACGTTCTCTTTGAAACTACCCGAGCAAAACAAAAATGACTCTGTACTTTTTTCTGCTATTGGCTATGGAAGAAAAAACATTTCTATTCAATCCCTGATTGCTTCGGACATGACTATTCTGCTCGAACAGAAGATCACCCAGTTAAATGAAGTGACTATCCCTTCAAAGCGAGAGAAAAATA
>JAYVBN010000386.1:0-7264 GCA_043750455.1 Bacteroidia bacterium
TTGGCTTTACAGTTGGCTCTTAAGTACGCAAGGAGAGTTTGTCGAAGCCATTGGGGAAAGTGGAAGAGCCGCTGAACTTGAGCCAATGAATGCATTTTACTCAATAGCATTCTATACCAAAGCCTTCGATCTTAAATTAACCAACAAGCTGGATACCCTGATTGCTATGCAGCCTGATGGAACAGAGTTGATACGAAGGGTGAATATGGCCTTTCTTAAATTTCCAGGTCAGGATTTTGTGTTTGAGCTTGCTCAGCAAGTTGCCGATACAAGCAGCCGACAAACTACTTTTTCATTTCAACATATTGGTGTTGACGTGCTGGATATTGAGGCTGCCTATAAGCGCGCGATAGATGCAGGAGCAAAAGAATTATTGCCCGTTAGAAAAGTGAGAGCAAAAGGCATTGAAGCCAAGCAGGCATTTTTTGCTGGCCCTGATGGTGAGCGCATCGAGTTGATGCAAATCCTCTCCGGTGAATTTTAGTCGATAGAATAACTATTTACTTATTAGTAATAGGCGCAACCAGTTTCAAATCGCTTCTTGTGATTAGTCTATTTTCATTTAGGTAACGGCACACAAAGTGTTACATCTGGAAGAATTGCTGTTCCTGGAACAACTATTTTCCTTGGGGGAGCATTTTTAGTGGTTGCCGTTGGATTTCTATCAAAGAAACTAAAAGGCGTTAATGAAAATCCAATCTGATGCACATTCATGATCGGCCAATCTTCTGGACGTACAATATGTGTAATGCCCAGGTTATACCACATCACCACATCTTTGCCTACCAGGTCTTCGTTGTTATTCCAACTTGGTAAACCATCTTTTAATCCGCGCGAGTTTGGATAGTCTCCTGCCGGAAACATTTCTTTCTCCTGATAGGCAGTTATATAGACTTGATGTTCAAGAAAGTCAGCCATTTTACGAGCAGCAGAAGCAGTCCCAGCTAAAGGTGAAGCACTATGCCCGGGCATGAGCACATAACTTTTCTGTTGCCCCAACGCATTAACTGAGTTGGCATCGGCCACCATCCAATGTCGGTTGGAAGCCGCATTAATATTTCGTTGACCTTCGGTTTCATTTTTAATCAACGACATCTGTTTTACGAAAGCATTGTTCCATGGATTATTTTTTCCGGCCGGCACCGCAACGGTATTCATTTCTTCAACCAAATTTTCCGTTCCATCTACATCCATATCAAGTCTAAATGAAAAGAAGTGCTGATGATTAACAGCCTCCACATGTGGCGCCACTAATGTTCCGTAGTAAACTCCATTGTAAGACTCATCGAGGTCGCCTGGCAAATCGTTAACGCGGTTCACACCTTTGATGCCAACAATACCTGTAAGTTCTGCCTTCAAGTCGATAGTGCCATCTTCTCTAAAGATCCACTTGAATCCGTAATCGTAGTTACCAATTTTTGTAAAATATTTTACCGTAAGGTTGCGAGCCTCGTGCGAGAACTTTCCGTGACGTGTAATAGGTCCCGGATATTCTTCGTATACGGCAATCACGCTATCAATCTGCAAAGGCTTTCCTTTTTCATTGTGAAAATATCCAGGAAGAAAAGAAGCATTTTCTGGAACATCTGCACCTACTTTGAGTTTGTTCATTCTCTTGGGAATCCACTGGCCCATTCGGTAAGCTCCTCCGTCATAATAATTCCAAGAAGCAAGTCCAAGATCAGTTGAACCATAGGGAACAAACATCTCAGCCATTGACGCACGATAAATAACAGGGCGCATTACGCCTCCATCATTATACTTCACATCGTATAGTACTAGGCCTTCGCGATTGTGAAGACCTACACGAAATGACCAAACTTTGCCCGTTACCTGAAATCCATCCATTGTAAACGAGGTCCCTTCAGGCTGTGTAATTTTTAATGGCTTGTTCGCTGGAGCTAATACTTTGCCCGAGTCTGAGTTGAAATAACCGATGTCTTCAGGTTTATAAAATCCTTTGCCTCCATCATCAAGTACTTTTAATACTTTCCCATCAGTAAGATCTACATAGGCTACCAATCCATCAATACCCAGATCGCTATATTTTTTGTTTTTATACTGTGGCACACAGATCAATTCGCGATGATCTGGTGGTGCTACTCCCATCTCCCCAGCCAACACGAATGTATTCGCAACAACAGAATCCGGATGTATTTCACGCTTGGCTAAACCAGCCAACCATTGCGGATCACTTCGAAGCAGATCGTCTCCGATAGAATCTTGTAAAAAAATTCCAGTTGTAACTCCCGGTATATGATTGAAAGAAATTGATTTTTTTGCTTTTAGGTCAACGATAGCTTCATATGTTTTATTGGTAGAGCGATGATATACCGAAGCAAAGGCTTCGCGCCTAAACTCCATTCCAGACGAATAAGTTAACATCTCTTTTTTAGGAGGTTCATTCAAGTTGATCAGATAGAATAGAAAGGTTGAATCAATCTTGCCTTCAGTCAATAGAATTTGTTTAACCGCATTGATTTCGTTGGTATCCAATGGATTTAAAGGATGCGGAAATTTTTCCTGAATGGACTGTGCAGATAATTTCACTGGTGAGGGTTGTTGTGTACAGTTGATCAGTAAAATGCTCATCACCAGTGTGAGGCTCATTGAAAGCAAAAATTTTAGAGGTCTCATGAGATTGAATTTTTTTATAAAGGCTAAGGTAAAGAAAAGTGGGGAATCAAATCAAACTATCCAAGGAGGAATTCTTCCACTACTTTCGTACAAGATATGTCAATTTGTTTTTGGTTGCTTTTGATTATAGTATTCTGATACGGTTGATTTATTAGAGTTTGTGAAGTCACTACTTCATTGTCATCAAATATTCTGCAATATCCGCCAGGTTCTGATCATTCAATCCAAGTGAAGAAGGTTCGGGCATCAGGCTTTGGGATTGTTTCTGTCGCGAAGTAATTGTGGTTATTGGTATAGTGTGTTTGGCACTACTTAAATCTTTAATCACCACGGTCTGCGCGCCATCGGCCACAAGAAATCCAAAAAATGAATCTCCGCTCTTTGTGGTGATGAGCCATGCTTCATAACCAAACACGATGCCTGCGTTAGGATTGACAATTGCATCGAGCAACGCTTCTCGTTGAAACTTATTTTTTATGCCGCTGAGATCAGGGCCGATATTCATTCCTCTATTTTTCATACGGTGGCAGGAACTGCAGTTCTTAGAAAAGAGAGTATCACCTGACAGGGTATTGCCTTTCATTTTGGCAATCGAAGCAATAGAATATGCTTTACCTGAACCCGGCTTCTTAAAATAGTTGGAGGCCTGTACCCTCACTCCTAAATCCGGATTATTGAAAATCAACGCTCCCACCTCAGGAAATAATTCTGGTGGTAATAAATTTTCAGCACGCATGCTTAACAGCATCTGGCCACCGATAGCATTCCTGGCCATCGCTTGTGTATTCCATTTCTTTTCATTCAACGATTGACGCTCATCTAAAATAATTCCTCTCTTCACTTTCATCGCACTCAATGTACGGGCATGTTCCAGATCGATACCAGCACCAATTTTGTTCCAGTTAATTAAATCGAACCAATCATTACTTTGCCGAAAGGCTAACCAATACGTGGCTTGTTCGACAATAACTGAATCTTTGCTTTTTGTGAGATCAATCATGGCCAGCACGGATTCTTTTTTTGACGTGAATGCCAACGCTGTAACAGATGCTATTCTATCTTTTGATGAAAGCTTAGGAGACGCTGCCCTTGCTTTGAAATCGGGAATGGCAGACGCTGGATGCAATCGCCAGATCAAAGAAGCGAGTTGTGCATTCCATTCTTCTGGTGTTTGCTTATCACCACCAAAAAGTGTTTTTAGTTCGGGATATAATTCTTCTTCATTACCCTCGCAGGCTGCACCAAGGGCTTCGAGATACCAGCGATCCTGGCCATCATACTTTTCCATCAACTTCAACAGAATGGATTTTGTTTTTTCAAAAGGAAGATCGCGCAAGGCAATGGCTACTTCTCTCCGCACAAATGGAGAGGTATCTTCAGAAAGTTTTTCAGCAAGCGGAATGATGTCTTCTTCTAATTGTCGCAGTGCTCTAAAGGCGACAGCTCTGATTTCAGCATTTGAATGTTCAAGAAGTTTCAAAGTTTCTGCTTTCCCGTTTTCGCCCAATTGAGAAAGCAACCACACTGCTCGTGCTTGATGATACCGATTAGAACTGTTTAATAAACTTTTCACATCATCGACCGCATTTTCGCCTTGTGCTTTCAGTTTTTCAAAACCCTGGTAACGAACATTAATCGCTGGATTTTTCAACGCTTCAATTTGCCCTGCCGTGGATGTGAGGTCAATGTTGGGAGCTTTCGGATTTTTATTTTTAGCGGTGATGCGATAAATTCTTCCGTAGCCAATGGAGTCTTGCATTTGATGGCCGCCTACAACTGGGTCATGCCAGTCGGCAATGTACATGGCTCCATCGGTGCCCATGCTTACATCGCTGGGGCGAAACCATTTATTGTTGATCGCATTTTGTGCGGAGTCGTTCCACACATAGCGTTCATTATCCTGTGGGAGTGATGTAATCAAATTGGTTCGCTTGCCAATGTCGTAGCCTGAGTTTTTGAGTGTTGGTTTGTACCCAAAAATTACATTGCGTCCGGCTTCGGCACTCAGCACCATGCCGAGATAACTTTCACCTAGTGCTTCACCTTCATTCACTGCCACACCCGTAGGTGAACCTGCACCCGCCTGGTCGCCCGCTGGCATAACACCAGGATTATCCTGATGCCAGTGTGCTTCAAAAATATCTTGTCCGGGTCGTTGATCCGCTTGCCAATAGCGAGTACCATCGCTGCTGAAGTAGCCAGCATTTCCTCCTTCCATCAACCATGTTGTGCGACACGCGACCACCTGATCATCGTTATCATTCTGCCAAAGGTTTCCATAAGAATCTATCATCACTTCATAAGAGTTTCTGAAGTTATGACCCATTACTTTTAATCCAGTTCCATCGGGTTTGATTCTTAAGGCAAGGCCACCCACCCACACACGACCATCATCACTTTTCATGTTGCCCTGATTAGCCAGGTTGTATGGTGTTCCGCCTGAGTACACACTACCAGACCTAAGGGTCCATCCGGATTTGTCGGTCACAATGTGTGGTCCTGCGTTACCGGTATTAAAATATAAATTGCCATCAGGTCCGGCCACCATTGAATGAAGAGAATGGTCATGATCCTTTCCTCCAAACCCCGTGAGAAAAAGTTCCTTTGAATCGGGTTTATCATCCCCATCCGCATCGGTATAAACAATTAGGTGAGGCGAGCACGATACAAATATTTTATTGCCGATCACGGCAACGCCAAGCGGTGATATCAAATCTTTATCTTCTACAAAAACTTTTGATACATCAGCTTCGCCATCGCCATCGGTGTCTTGCAATATCATGATACGGTCACCATTCTGATGATGTAAAAAATGGGTTGAGTCGTTGTTGAAGTTACGATAGTTGACTGCTTCCGTTATCCAGATGCGACCTTTGATGTCGACATCCATATTGGTAGGATTATAAAATAGGGGAGACTGCGCCCATAAGGTGGCTTCGAGATCATCAGGCAAAAATAAATCGGTGCTGATCTTTTTTTGATGGCACGACATCAGGAAAGAAAACAAAGCGAAGAAAAGAAAGGGTGAAGTGCGCATAGCGATTTGAGGTGTAGTATTCAATTACGAATAGCCGAAAGTATCGTTCAAAAATTTAATATTTTTTTTATAACTATCCACCACATTTGCCCCTTTAGGATTAGCCCACTCGAGTTGCATCCAGCCATCACCATAGTAACCCATATCATTTAATGTCGTTGCTATTTTATTCCAATCGAGTGTGCCCTCGCCCAATAACAGACCATTCTCTTTGATATGCAATTCACAAATAGCTTCCTTTCCAAGAAATTTTATTTCTTTGATCACATCATATCCGGCATCGGCAGAATTTCTGAAATCGTAATACACTTTAATGCTCTTCGAACCTATCTGCTGAATCATATCCGTTAACTCTTCAGCACTTAAGTAAGATTCAATCCCTAAGGTGATTCCCATTTTCTCTGCTTTGGCAGCCACTTTCTTTAATCGGCTCACTACTTCTTTTTTCCCAACTTCATCGTTGCGCAGATCACCCTTTTCGAAGAACGCTAGTAGTACTACAGTAACACCCAAATTCCTCGCGACATCAATGCTGTCGGAAACCCATTCTTCTGAGCGGGGATCGGATTTATACGGAACATCATTCAATTCTCCTATGGCAAGGCTCGAGATTTTTATTTTAGTTTTCTCAGACTCCTTCAGATAAACTTGTTGCAAACTTTTGTCACGCAGGTGCATGTTGTTTCCTACAGAGCCCATGTTGACCATGATACCTTCGAGACCAATTTCTTTTGCTATTGCAAATGCTGCCGGGTCGCTGCTCTTGCCCAGGGACCAGTCGCAAGCCCCGATGTGAAGACGTTTTAATGGCAGGGTATAACCCTCAGGAAAACCCATACCTGTCAATAAACCAAAAGCAGCTGCTTTTTTAAGAAGGTTCCTCCGTGTCAGCATCATTTAGACATTATTTGTTTTCAAACTTTAGCAATCAATTTAAGAAAGTAAATCTCAATAAAGAAAGTCAAATTTCAGTTCTTAAAATTCACTGAATAAGCAGTTTGCAGTTAGTATATTTGAACAATGCCTTCCATAATTCCCGGCTTTGAATACGACATCTTCATCTCTTATCGACACAACGATAACCGGAGCGGCTGGGTAACTGAGTTTGTAAATGCTTTGCAAGAAGAGTTGGCGTCAACACTCAAAGATACAGTCACCATTTATTTTGATAAAAACCCCCACGATGGCCTGCTCGAAACCCACCACGTGGACAAAAGCCTCGAAGGAAAACTAAAGTGCCTCATTTTTATTCCCATCATCTCTCAAACCTATTGCGATACTAAATCTTTTGCCTGGCAGCATGAGTTTGTTGCGTTTAATAAACTAGCGCGTGAGGGCGAGAGCGCTCCCCTCTCCTCCAGAGAGGGGCCGGGGGTGAGGTCGTTTGGCAGAGATATAAAACTGAGCAATGGAAATGTGGCCAGTAGAATTCTTCCTATAAAAATTCATGATCTGGATGCGGAGGATAAAGCACTTCTTGAAAATGAGTTAGGAGGAGTTTTAAGATCGATCGAGTTTATTTATAAATCAGCAGGAGTTAACAGGCCGTTAATGCCCTTGGACAATCCCGATAAAAACGTAAATAAGACA
>JAYVBN010000387.1:0-3239 GCA_043750455.1 Bacteroidia bacterium
CAATAAAGCAACAGGCCCGGCAGCTGGTGCAGGTGCTAAAAAGTAAGCTGACATGGAAACAGTAGAAAAGAAAACAAAGAGATCAGTTGTTAAAAGAGCCAAGATTGCCGCTGTTAAGGCCGCTGCAAAATCTGGTCCTTCTACATCATACTTAAAGAATGTACCTTCTTCTCCTCGCAAGATGAGGTTGGTAGCTGATATTATCCGCGGAGAGCGTGTTAGTAAGGCACTTAGCATTCTGAAATACGAAGCACAACATGCTGCTGCCAAACTTGAGAAGTTATTACTTTCAGCTATTTCAGCATGGGAAGCAAAGAACACAGATGTGAAGTTGGAAGAAGCTGATTTATATGTGAAAGAAATTTTTGTTGATGGCGGCCGTCAATTGAAACGTTTGAGACCAGCTCCTCAGGGAAGGGCTCACCGTATCAGAAAAAGATCCAATCATGTTACCTTGATTGTTGACAGGATGCCGGTAGCAGTAGAAGCAAAACCTAAAAAAGAAACGAAGTAATAATGGGACAGAAAATTAACCCTGTTGGTTTTAGATTAGGAATCGTACGCGGTTGGGATTCCAGCTGGTATGGTGGCAAAACCTTCTCTGATAAATTGGTAGAAGACCAAAAGATCAGAAAGTATGTGGATGCTCGTATTCCGAAAGGCGGAATTTCAAAAGTTGTAATTGAGCGTACGCTTAAAAGAATCACGTTGACTGTTCACACGGCTCGTCCAGGTGTTGTGATCGGAAAAGGTGGTACTGAAGTAGATAAGATCAAAGAAGAGTTGAAGAAACTCACTCAGAAGGATGTTCAAATTAACATCTTCGAAATAAAAAGACCTGAACTTGATGCTAAGCTTGTTGGCGAGTCAGTAGCTCAGCAATTGGAAGCACGCATTTCATACAGAAGAGCAATGAAGCAAGCAATTGCTTCGGCCATGAGAGTTGGTGCAGAAGGTATCAAGATAAAATTGTCTGGACGTTTGGCTGGTGCTGATATGGCACGTACTGAACAATACAAAGAAGGACGTATTCCATTGCATACGTTGCGTGCTGATATTGATTATGCAATTTCTGAAGCACAAACCGTGTATGGAAAGATCGGTATCAAAGTATGGATCTTCAAAGGTGAAGTATACGGCAAGCGTGATCTTTCTCCTAACGTAGGAATGGTGAGCAATGCTCAAGGTGAGAACAAAGGTGGTGCACCTGGTAACGAAAGAAGAAGTGCTGGCCCTCGCGACAGAAATGATCGTGGTGGAGACAGAGGTGGCGATAGAAGAGGTGGTTCTGGTGGTGGCGATCGCGGTGGAAACCGTGGAGGTGCGGGAACTGGTAATCGCGGTGGTGCTGGTGCCCCTCGCGGTGGAAAGAGATAAGATTAAAAGGTAGACAGATATAGTAAAGTAGACTAACATGTTACAGCCAAAAAGGACGAAATTCAGAAAGATGCAGAAAGGCAAAGTGAAGGGCATGGCCACTCGTGGGCATACCATCGCATTTGGTTCTTTCGCACTGAAAGCTGTGGAGCCAGGATGGATTACAGCTCGTCAATTGGAAGCAGCCAGGGTTGCAGTTACCCGTGCTATGAAGCGTGAAGGCCAGGTTTGGATCAGAATTTTTCCTGACAAGCCAATCACCAGAAAGCCTGCTGAAGTTCGTATGGGGAAAGGTAAAGGAGCTCCTGAATATTGGGTAGCAGTGGTAAAACCTGGTACTATTTTATTTGAAGCGGGTGGTGTAACCATCGCGACTGCGAAAGAAGCATTGGCATTGGCTGAAGGAAAACTTCCGTTGAAGACGAAGTTTACAATCAGAAGAGATTACGTAGAAGCTGAAGTTAAAGCTAAATAGGTATGAAATATTCAGATATAAAGGCATTGAGCGTAGCTGAACTCAATGAAAAAATTGGAAGTGAACAGGAAGCATTGCGCAAGATTCGTTTTGCACATCAGGTTTCATCTGTTGAAAACCCAATGAAGATCAGCGAAACGCGCAAACTTATTGCGAAACTCAAAACAGAATTAAGAGCTAAAGAACTCCAAAAGTAATTTCCATATGGAAAGGAATCTTAGAAAAGAAAAAACAGGCAAGGTGACTAGCAATAAAATGCAGAAGAGTATCACCATTGCAATTGACAGAAAGGTGAAACATCCGATCTATGGAAAGTTCATGAACAAGACCACCAAGTTGATGGCTCATGATGAAAAGAATGAGGCTGGCATTGGCGATACAGTTCGCATCGCGGAGACTCGTCCGTTGAGCAAGAGCAAAAGATGGAGATTGGTAGAAATTATTGAAAAAGCGAAGTAATCATGATACAAACCGAAAGCAGATTAATTGTAGCAGATAACAGTGGGGCAAAGGAAGTTCTTGTATTGCACGTATTGGGCGGAACCGGAAGACGCTATGCTAGCGTAGGCGACAAAATCGTGGTTACGGTGAAGTCAGCTATCCCAACCAGCCAGGTGAAGAAAGGAAGTGTTTCTACAGCTGTTGTAGTTCGCACTAAAAAAGAAGTTAGAAGAAAGGATGGTTCATACATCCGCTTTGAAGATAACGCAGCTGTTCTTTTGAACGCTCAGAACGAACCCCGCGGTACCCGTATTTTCGGCCCGGTGGCACGTGAGCTTCGCGAAAAACAGTTTATGAAAATTGTATCACTGGCACCAGAAGTATTATAAGCAATGGAAAGGAAGTTCAACAAGCAGCCGAAGCTGCACATCCGCAAAGGTGACACCGTAATGGTGATTGCGGGAAATGATAAAGGTACTGCAGACAAGCCTAAGACTGGAAAAGTTTTAGAAGTAATCATAGATAAGAGCCGTGTGGTGGTAGAAGGTATCAACATGATAACGAAACACCAGAAGCCATCTGCGGGTAAGCCTGAGGGTGGAATCAAGAAAGTGGAGGGAACTATACACATCAGTAACCTGATGTTGGTTGACCCTGCAACTGGAAAGCCCACCAGAACCGGGCGTAAACTTAATGCGGAAGGCAAACTTCAGCGTTTTTCAAAGAAAACAGGAGAATTTATAAAATAATGGCAACTCCAAGACTAAAAGAAAAGTACCTAAAGGAAATCGTTCCGGCTTTGAAGCAGAAGTTTCAGTTCAAGTCGGTAATGCAAGTACCTAAAATTCAAAAGATCTGTATCAACAAAGGTATTGGTGCAGCGGTGGCAGACAAAAAGATGATTGATGTTGGTTTAGAAGAAATCACCACCATCTCTGGTCAGAAG
>JAYVBN010000388.1:0-16749 GCA_043750455.1 Bacteroidia bacterium
TTTTTCCTGGTGCAAGTTAATTAAAATAGGTGGGCACCGAAATTTAAAATGGAGTTGGATGCTGGATTCTTGATGTTGGTATAGTGACAATTAATTAGCCAACATAGACTTTAAAAGTTCGACCCCAATGGGTCGTATGTTTATAGTGAACGATATTCTATTAAACATACGACTCCGTAGGAGTCGAACATGTATAGAAGATTAATACCGTGATTCTTCACAACGGGCAAATTTCCGGCATTGGCACTCTGTACACAGAATCAAGTCGTTGTCCAGCTTTTGTATTTTGTGATAAAGTAGATCAGCGATAACGAAATAAGTATCGACCCCGCTACGGATAAGATATATCCGGAAGTCATAAAGAACTCTAGCCAACTCAATTGTGTATTTCCAAATTCCTTGAAAAGCAAAACACCCACACTTCCCAAGTATCCAAACGAGTCTGCGAGGTAAATCAGAAATCCAACCGTGCTTACATACTTAAAAGTGGCGATCAACCGATCAAAAAAAATGCTGTTGAATTGTATGTAGCCAAAATACAAACCCATTCCCACCAGAATCATCCAGGTGGGGGCATCGATAATCTGTTTTTCAAATGCCAAGGTGCTAAGCCCAACGGTTACCATCCCAAGAAATACAATCACATGGTTAACTACCATCGCCTTAAAATTATTTTTGATCACCATCAAACTTCCGATAACGACCAACACCACAATAGTTACTATGGATTCGGTATAGGTAAATATCCCAGGCTTGTCGCCATAGTTTAGTGACTTCCATATTTCTGCAGAAAAATTGTCGCGGAAATCTCGAAAGGCCGTCAGCAACATATAGGTGAGAATCAGAAGTACTAAGCCTGGTGCAAAGGTGAGCACGTATTTCACGCGCTCAGGGCCCGTCATGGGGCTACGTTTGGTACGCAGGGCTTCATCTTCTGCAGTAGGCGGAGGGATTTTGTTCAGCATCCAAAGGAAAAGAACGAGTGGAGGAAAAAACAAACAAGATGACACAAACGGCATCCAGAATTCTGATGTGCCCCAATCGAGCATGATGTAACCACCCACAGTTTTCGCAAAACCAGCAGAAAAAATGAAACTCACTGATAAGCTTGCGCCCAATACTTCTGTAAATTTTCTTCCTTCGAGATAACCGAACACCATACCCCACACCATTCCCAATGGTAAACCATTGAAGAATAGAAAAATGAGATTATAAGGTGAAGGAGTGATCGCGAAAAATAACCATGAGATAGAGGCGATACTTACCATGAGTAGTATCCCTTTCAATCGTGCATGTGCGCCAAGTTCAGAAACAACTTTTATTCCAATGAATTTGGAAAGCATATAACCCAGCACCTGAAAGATGACCATCCATACTTTGAAATCAACCCCACCAACGCTCATGTTTTCATAGGTAGCCACACCAAACGTTTTGCGCAGCGCAAAAATGCAGGTGTATAAGCAAAATGCCGAGACAGCCGTGTAAAGGGAAAACCAAAAGCCATTGGTTTGGCGGAGCCAGGTGGTGATGCTATGTTCTTTGAGGGAATTCAATAGTTGGTCTGGGTCTTTACTCTTCAATTCGTTTCTCTTGCCACCTTCCGTCCATCAAGATGCATATTTTTTTGAAACCTATTGCTAAGAGAAGTTTAGCTGTTTCAGGAAACTGATTGATAAGGTCATCCGGATGGTGGGCATCTGAACTTAAGGTGATGGGTATTTGCTGTTGACAGATCAACTCCAATATCCAGGGGCTTGGATATGGCGTGAGGGATTTTTTCTGGTATAGCCCACGTGTGTTAACTTCCACAATCGCGCCCGATGTGCGTATGACATCCATGGTATGTTTTATTTCCTTTCGGTACCAGCTTTCAGATTCGTCAAAATAAGGATGATACTTATTTTGAATTTTAATTTTGTCAAGATGCCCGATAATGGTGGGGCAACTTTTGGTGACCATCTCACGGATGAGTTCATAGTAACGTGTAATGACCGTATGAATATCTTTTTTAAAGATATGTTCGTAGCCTTCGTTAAATGAAGCATGCGTTCCATCAATCTCCCAGCCGCGGCCATCTGGAAATGATTCTACAAAATGAACAGAACCAATAGTGTAATCTAATTGATTTTTGAAATCATTAGGTGAAATTTTTCCGGGGATATAGTCCACTTCAAGTCCGCTGTAAATTTGAAGCTCTGAGGTGTTCTTCTTTAGTTGATTGATTTCATGAAGGTAGTTGGTAAGGTTTTCTTTCTTCATGCACCAGGGCGAGGTGAATGGGAGTGGTGCGTGTGAGGAAAACCCCAGGCTGATCATATTTTTTGAAACGGCCGAATTGACAATTTCTGAAAGTGAGGAGGTGCCATCGCAATAGTCGGAGTGAGTGTGAAGGTTGCTCCACATGTAGTTTAACTTATTTTGGTAATAGCCGGAATCCTAAATTAGGAATTGTTTGGTAAAGTAAATGAAGTTTGTTGCCAGGGGTGTACGAACTTGCCTCACCCATCCAAACTTTCCTCCATTGAATTGTTTCAGCGATTCCCTCTCCGGCCAGAGCTACCGTTAGCACACAAGTTTATGCTCCAGAGGAGCAACCTGTCTATAGTAAAGGACATTTAAATACATTTTATTGGCTCCTTAGGAGCCTCCTATCAGTGCCTATTAGAGAAAAGTAACATGACAAAGGATATAATTTACAACACCTCGGTTTCGAAACCTACTCCAGATAACAGGTGGCTCCTATGGAGCCAGACTCTTCAAATTGTACTCGATTTCTATAAACAGGTTGCTCCTCCGGAGCATATCTATCATGAGATGTGCCCTAACGGTAGCCGGGTCGGAGAGGGAAGATAAGTTTTGGGAACAAATGATTGTGGATGGGGTGAGACGAAGTGCATCAATGTGTTAGTTCTATACAACGAAAAAAAGGAAGACTATTGTCTTCCTCTTTTATGACTACCTGATTTATTCGTACCTCCACTAGTACCAGATCGTTGAATGTTTGGACTTCCTGTTGATCCACGTCTGTCTGGTTGAACAGTAGAAGACCTTTGAGTGCTTCTCGTTTCCTGTGTTGGCCTTGTTGCCAACTGACGCGAGCCATTGCTATGGTCTGCACCGCCTTGCCATTTTCTAGAAACATCTTGTCTTTGCTGACCCGTCCAACTTTTTTGCGAAACATCGGGCGTACGTTGAACGTCAGGTGTGGATCGATTTCCAAAAGAAGACTTATCCCTGTTTACGGATGATCTTCCTGTAAAGTCCTGTCTGTCCTGCTGCTGACTCCGGTCATTTGATGATCTTGAATTATCTTGTTGACCAGAAACTGACCGCTGTCTTCCATTTGTATCGTTGTGATACGCATTGTTGTTTTGACGACCATTGGATCGACTATCATCATACCTGCTTCTTCCATTGCGATCATCATCACCGCGTGTTGATCTGTAGTGCGCAATCTGTGTGTTGTGCCGGTCATGGACAATTACGGATGTAGTTCTGTAAGGTCTGTAGATATGTTGTGCATACACCCTGTGCGTATAACATACCGAATAGTAAGGTCGGTAAGAGTGCCACCATGGATTGTACACATAATAATCTACTGGTCTCCAGGTGTGCCACCACACTGGTCGCATACTCCATCCCCATGGCGACATCCATGCTGTATAATAGTAGGGACTGTAGATGTATTGAACCGATGGCCATGACCACACATTGACCACGTTACGTGCGGTGCTGGTACCGGCATTGATTCTCACTTCTTCGGTGGGTTCGATAATCGTTTCGATACCGTAGATGTCTGCATCGCCAGTAATCTGCAGAACAGCTTTGCCGTTGGCCAATTTCTCCAACTCAATAACGGCAACATCCTGGCTCTCTCTTTCGGATACGATTGCCTGAAGAATAAAGGCGTGCACATTGCCTTCGTTCCGATCGATTACTTTGATGTAATCGATATCACCATCACCATTGAGGTCGAGGTTGTTTACTCTCGCATCGGCAGAGTTAAGCAGTCGTTCAAATTCTTCTGGAGAGGCTGACTTCTTAAATAATTCAAGCGCACCTTCCAGACTGAAGTGATCGCCCGGTACTTCCGATTGACTCACCTGACCATTTACCGCTATCCCTCCCAACATCAGGAAAAACAACGATAGCATCTTATTTAATCCTAGCGTTTTCATAAGTATTCATTGTTTAGTTCTACTAACGCGGAAGTTATCAAAGCAGAGGCCAAAGAATGGAACATGGCATAACTACCCTAACTGCCACGTTAATTTGACTCAAAAGAGCAGTTGAGGTACAGCAGACGGGCTTTAAAAACAGATGATGATTTTCTTTTCAATCAAACCACAGATTCGCCATTCAAATCAGTGGTGAGCACTTCGCTCATGTAGTTGAAGAAAGGCCGGATGCTTTTGAATGTTTTGTTCACGTGGAGAAGAAAGTCAGTCGCACGTACTTCTTTATCTGTAAAAGAGTGTTCGAACCAGAATTGTTTGTATCGCAATAACTCAATAGCAGGATGATCAGCTTGAAAGCCATGCGGTGTTGTCTTCACCTGGCCACCTTTCATCTTTCCAAAGTTGGATTGAATGGTTTTTGATTTCAGGAGTTTGTTCCAATCAGCATAGTTGCGTTCAATGTCTTGTCGGATGCGTTTGAGATCAGCGGCATTGGGGTACGAAAATCCGCAGGCGATGTGCGTGCCTCCGGGCCTGATCCAGAAATAATAACCACCGCGTAAAAAAGGTTTGCTGCGCCTGAGGTATCCTGCAAAGCGCGGATTATAAGGCGACTTATCTTTTGCAAAGCGCACATCGTTGTAAATGCGATAGAGACTCTTTTTACCTGAAGGAGTTTCGAGCCGATCGTGCCTATTCATTTTACTGATCAGTGCATCCATAAATTGCTCTATATTTTCTTTCGCTCTTTCATACTCACCTTTATGGATAGTGAACCACTTGCGGTTATTGTTGACGGAGAGTTTTTTGAGAAAATCTAGGGTGGTTTTTTGGATAGTGATAGTATTCACGACATAATCTGTTCAATACAAATGTTTGTGTCAAGGAGGTATTTTTTCAAAGTACTTCAGTCTTTCGGTTAAAATTTCTGCTGGCTTTAAGATAGGTCATAATTTCGTCAGACGATTCCTTTGAAATAAAAGCTCCGAATAAATTACTTAGTGACTTGTCTGAAGGCTTTTTGGAGCTATTCATTGAGTCAGCAAGCCTTGAGATTAGCTCGCGCTTACTAGCTGGACTTAAATTCTTCAAGAGTCCATGATAGTTATCAATAAGATTAAATTTCAAGTTTGTTGCTTTCACTTTAATAGATCAATCAAAAATAGTCAATTATTTTTTTGGAATTTTCACATAACATGCAAACACAAGCCCTTTCGTAGCGGAGTCTCCGTGAGTGATGGCATGAGCGGTGCAGGGACTCTGCGTACCATGAAACATAAAAGTAAATGTCACACAGAACTAGTGAAAAGAAAGATGGAAAGACGCGGAGTCCCGAGGCGGAGACTCCGCTAGGAATAAAGACATTAAACTTTTTTAAGATATTTAACATCATATCAACCATATAGTGTTAAATTTACTGTAATTAACAGTTCTAAATTTTTGCAAAATGCGTAAAGTTATATCCTTAGCCTCAATCATTTTATAACTGTGTAGTTGCGACAAATGCGCAGGAATTCTCAGCTAATAAAACCCTCAAGGGATTTGAATTAATTGCTGGCCCTTCCTTTTCCAAGAACAGTGGGTATTTGTCTTACTATGATTCAAAAACCGGGTATTCATTTGGTGTCGGATATTATCAGAGGGTTTCTAAATCCTTCTCAATTAATTTGCGCTCCCTATATGAAATGAAAGGAAGTGTTGCTACATATAGTTACGCCTTGTTGGATGTCAATAGCTTTGTTCAAATTGATGCTAAATACACCACAGAATTCAAGTACTTAACTTTTTATGTATTGCCCACTTTACAACTAGGGCGAAACAAAAATATTCACATCAGTGCTGGCGGCTATTACAGCTTCCTGCAAAAGCTATCTGTAAATTCTTATCTTACAAACAGAGATACTGGTGAGTTCATTTCGGAATATACTAATACGGATAGAAATTATTTTAGCCCTAATTACGATGCTGGTGTTAGCTTTCAAATAGGCTATTCACTCAAAGTAAGTGATAAGAGTCAATTGATGTTGCAGGCATTTAGCAACCGGGGCTTGATCGATTTGCATAATGGATGGATAGGTTCACAAAGAAATAACACTTTTGGACTGATGCTTTCTTTGAGGAGACGCTAATGCACAATTAGATTTCTGAATGCATGGTAGATTTCTAATCATTGTTTGATTTTGTTAAAAGATCCCTGCCCGAATCAAAAGGAGATCGGTGAAAATGCGAATGGAAGTTCACGGAGTATTTGAACAAAAAATTATCACCACCATTTTCCGGTATAAAAAAATGGAGAAGGAATTGAATTGGTATATGCAGAGAATGTAGTTTATGATCCTTTGTCATACATCTTCAACCCTTGCAATAGCCTGTCGATTGTTTTGGCCAGCCTATCTACTTTCGTTTCTTCCTTTTTGGCGGAGTAAATCCATTGGATGTAAAACTTGCGCTCGCTTTCAGAGAGGGAATTGAAGAACTTCAAAGCCGCAGGTTCGTCTTGCAGGCAAAGCAACATTTCTCCGGGCACTTCCAAAGGTTCATTGTCGGGGTAGAGGATCACATGAACTTTATCGCCTTCTTCCTTTTTTATTTTCTTTCTTATCTCGGCTTTTACAGGCAGAAATAATTTTCCGTTGCCCATCGGCATCAGATGGTACTTTCTTATTTCATAACCATCAATGGTGCCTCTTACTTTTACCCAACCAAAATGCGCTTTCTTGTCCTGCGGGATTTCAGGGATGCGCGCATACGTCCAGCCACCTTTGCCATGGAATTTCTCGAGGAGACACTTTTTATTGATGAGAGGCTTCAACAGATGGTTTTATGGTGCGCATCAAAAATAAGGAAGTCATAGTTTTGGTTGTATCATTTCAGGATTTTCTTTGTCATTGGTTGGAATTATTCTTTTCTCCCAACGAAAGACCATAATGATGAGCACGACCAGAATAAGAATAATGGCAAACAGGGTAAATACTTTCAGAATTTTTTTAAGGCGTTGATTGTCTTCGTGACTTTTAAGCACAGCATCATAATTGCGGAATCGCTCGGTGCCGCGTGCTGTTACTTTTTTTCTGCGTAAACGTATCTCGTGTCTACTCATCGTACTTCACTTTAATATTAAAATTCTTTCGCAGTTTGTCCAATGCCCGGTAGGTTCTCATCTTTGCGCCACTTTCAGTAATGTCCAGTATAAAGGCGATTTCCTTAAAATCTTTATCTTCAAAAAAGCGAAGCTCTAATACCTGTAGCATATCGGTGGGCAGGTCTTTCATAAAATCAATCAGCTTATTGATCAGTTCCTCGTCCCAGCCTTCGTCCGCACGCTCAACCAGTTCTTTTACTTTTAGCTCTTCAATGCTGAATATCTTCTTGCCTTTGTTTTTGCGATAATGTTTGTTGACTTCATTGCCAGCAATTTTGTAGATCCAAGCCGAAAAAGGAAGGCCACGAAATTCATATCGGTTAAGATTGTTGAGCGCGTTGATAAAAGACTGCGAACATAGATCGGCAGATAACTCTTCGTCATCTGTCTGGCGGTAGATATAATTGAATATCCGGTCGAAATATTTTTCGTACAACTCTCCAAAAGCCTTCGGGTCTTTCTTCGAGCGTTCTACGATTTCCTGTTCCTTCCGGATTTCATCTTCGGTCATGCGACTGAATTCTTTGTCACCATATGAGTATACAGTAATAATCCGAAGTATTATTCGAAGTCACAACCTCAGAATTAGTTTAAGTAGCAATAAAGCCAATTATGGATTGCAAATATTGACGTAAATTGCGGGACAAGTCTTTTGCGACAATTACACGTATTTTACAAGTGTCCATGTACAAGGCCGGGTTTCTTTCATTTTTTCTTTTCGCGGTTTCGGTGTCTCTTCAGGCGCAGCAATTTTCTTTGCGTCAGTATACCGTTGTAGACGGCCTGCCTCAATCGCAAGTGAACGTAATCATAGAAGACCCTAATGGATATTTATGGATAGGCACACAAGGTGGAGGATTGGCGCGATTTGATGGAAGAGAGTTTAAAGTTTATACCACTCGTGATGGGCTTCTTAGCAACATTATTAATTATCTTAAGCTCGACACCAAACAAAATCTTTGGATAGTTCATCCCCGGGGCATTACCCGATTTGATGGTACGGATTTCATGAAATTTCAACCGCCCGTGCCACCTTATACCGGGCGCAGGGTACGCAGAGTGTTCGAGTATAAAGACACGATCTTTTTAGTGAACAATCAGGGGAGGCTGGGAAAGATTTTTAAGGACTCTGTTTACTATTGGGATAACCGCGTGCAAAAAGAGAAAATTATTTTGTACACACACTTATTACCTAATAAGGATATCTGTTTCTATCTCAACGATAGTAGTTTTTTGGTACGTTCAGAGAAAGGGGAATCCACATTTTCCCATAAGGAGAAGTTTAACCAGGCGTTGAATATCTTCAATTATAAAAACGAAGTGTGGGCCAATACCGATAAGGGATATTTTTCAATCGATTTTAACTCACGCGAAATATACAAGCGACAAATAAATATTAAAAATCATATCATTCAATTTGATTCGGCCCGTAATTTTTTCTGGACAAATTCTGAAAAGGGTTTGTTTCGTGAATACGATCAAAATGAAGTGCATGTAGTGGATACGGTTTTAAAAGAAGTGGACATCACGCAAATTTTTCCAGATGCAGAAGGCAATACCTGGCTGGGCAGCTCCGGAAATGGGTTGTATAAATATTATATGCGTGATTTTAATCGTTCTGTTTCAGAACGCCTCAACACTGTAATGGCGATTGATAAAAGTAAAGAGGGTGTACTATGGATAGGATCGATGAACCGTGGACTTTGGAAAATTGAAAAAGGAAAAATTTCAACCTACTCCACTAATTCTTCAACCGACAATAGTTTTCATGCTATTGAGATAACAAAACAAGGTGATGTTTGGGTGGCTTCATCATCGGGATTAGGTAGTTACGATAAAGCGAATGATACATTTAAGTGGTTCACACGCAAAGACGGCATTGCAGGCAATAACATCAATTGTCTTGAAGTGGATGATCAGGGATGGATATGGTATGGAACTGTTGGTGGAGGGGTTGGCTATTATAATGGCGTATCCTTTAAAGGTTTTACAACGGAAGATGGGCTTAATGGCAGCAATGCGGCATCCATAAAATATTTTCCTGCTAATAAAACAATTTATACCGGAAGCGAATTTGGATTGAATTCAATTAAGGATGATAGTGTAAGTACTATTTCTTTGCCCGAGTTTTCGAACACGGTCATTCAGTCCATCAATGTTTATAAGGATTCATGGCTTTTGATTGGATCGGGTGGGGCAGGGGTGATGCTTTTTGATCCGATTTCAAGAACAAGACGAATCATTAATTCAAATAACGGTTTACCATCAGACTTTATAAATTTTGTTGCGGCAGACAAAGACGACCAAATCTGGATTGGAACGGAAAAAGGAATTACCAGAATGCGACTTGATCAGGACTTGAATATTATTGAAAATTTATCGTTTGGCTTTGACAATGGTCTTGCCGGTGTGGAAACCAACAGGAATGCATTTTATCTGGGCGATGAAAAATATTTTGGGTTGGTAGATGGTCTTTACCAATTCAATAACATGGGAATAAAAAATACTAACCCATTTGATTTGCATATGACTGCTGTAGAAATACTTTATGATCAACAAACCAGTCGGCAATTTTCCAAGAGTGCGCAAGGGTTCTTTAAAATTCCCAACCGGCCCATTCTCCCATCCAGTAAAAATCATATCACATTCAGATTCAACCGCGTAGATAAACGTTATCCAAAGTCTGTTCAGTTTAAATATTTTTTGGAAAATTATGATAAGACGTGGTCGCAGTCATCTTCTATTGAACATGCTACATATGGAAATTTACCTCCAGGCAGTTATATTTTTAAAGCAGTGGCCACAAACAGTCAGGGTAGTTGGGAGGCTACGCCACTGGAATATGCTTTTGTGATCAAAGCTCCCTTTTATCAGACAGGTGCATTTCAGGTGGGACTCGCTGGTTTTATTATTGGCATGCTCTCGCTCTATTTGTATTTTCGGGTTCGGGGAAATATCCAAAAAGTAATAGAACGTGAACGAATACGGCAGCAAGAGCAAGACAGTCTACGTAAAGAGATTGCCAGGGATTTTCATGATGAAATGGGCAACCAGCTTACCCGAATCATTAACTATGTGAGCCAAATGAAATTACAGGCCAACGGCCACTCTTCTGTTCTCTATAATAAGGTCGAAGATTCGGCTAAATACTTATATTCGGGCACGCGCGATTTTATTTGGAGTATTGATCCTGTAAATGATGAGCTCTCGAGGTTATTTATCCATATTAGGGATTTTGGAGACAAGTTATTTGAGGAAAAAGCTATAAAGTTCCGGGCCTTTAATGAACTGAAGGAAGAGGTAGTTCGGGTTCCGTATGGTTTTGGACGCGAGGCAAACTTGATTTTCAAGGAAGCCATGACCAATGTGTTTGCTCATGCAAAAGCCGGGAATGTTTCCTTTAGTCTGAAAAGAAACAACGATCAGTTTGAAATGCGATTAGAAGATGATGGAACGGGATTTAAAATGGAGGAAGTAGCAAAATTGAACGGCATACGAAATATGAATTTGCGTGCTAAAAGAATTCATGCAGCCTTGCATTTTACCAGTCGCGCGAATGAAGGAACTACTATTAGTTTAATTTTTAAAATTCAAAAAAATAAAGTGTATGACAACGCCCGCTAAAAAGAGAGTTTTGATTGTAGAAGACGATGCTGAAATACGCAACAGTTTTGCTTTAATTGTAAATAGTTCGGAACGTTTTTTTGTCGTCAATGCGTACGCCACATGCGAGGAGGCGATTAAACATCTCAACCAGGATAAGCCAGATATTGTGCTGATGGACATTGGCCTGCCAGGTGGCATGAGTGGTATACAAGGCACCAAAATTATAAAAGACAAGAGCCAACACTCAGAAATTATTATGGTCAGTGTCTATGAAGACAGTGAACTCGTCTTTGAAGCGTTGAAGTCAGGTGCATCTGGCTATATAACCAAGAGCGCGAATTATCTGGAACTACTATCGGCATTAGATGAGATTGTAAAAGGTGGCGCTCCTATGAGTAGCAAAATTGCCCGACTGGTGATTGATAACCACCACGTAAATCCAAATAGCCCGTTAACGAAACGTGAAACTGAAATTCTTCAACTCATTTCGGAAGGAAAGACTTACACCCAGATTTCAGAGGAACTTTTTATTTCGAAAGAGACCTCCAAGACACACATCAAAAATATTTATTCCAAGCTACAAGTGAGGAGTAAATCAGAAGCTATTGCCCGTGCCAATCAGGACAAGTTGATTTAAGTTTAGCAATAGGGTAGTTTAATCGTTTTAAGGATTGGATAAAGATCTTCTTCATATTGCGCGGCAGTGGCTCTCTGCCTTCAATGAGCACAACCTCGAAAAACTGCTTGCACTATATGCCACGGATGCAGTGCATTATAGCCCTAAATTAAAGCTACGCCATCCTGAAACCAAAGGCTTGATCAAAGGAAAAGAAAATTTACGTGCCTGGTGGAAAGATGCCTTTGATCGATTGCCGACATTACAGTATAAAGCAACTTCACTTACTGCCAATAGCGAACGGGTATTTATGGAGTATGTAAGACTCGTGGAAGGAGAAGAAAGTATGCTGGTGGCTGAAGTTCTGGAAATCAATGATAATCTGATCGTAAGTTCCCGAGTCTATCACGGATAGGACTACTTCCAACTTTGGAATTCTGAATACGTTAGACATTAGCTTAAATCCTGCCGTTAATGTAACAATCACCATTGTACTTATCTTTTTATTTGCGAATGGTAGTACTTTGAATTTACTTGAAGCCAAATTCAATCTTATGAATAAAATACCTCTTATTGTTTTTCTGTTATCGTCTTTGATTTCCATGGGTCAAAAGAAAAAAGATACACAGGAGGCACCACCTTCACCAGCTGTCTCTGTATCGCCAATTGAAGCCAAAGTAGCAGGCATGAAGAAGTACCCAGGCTACTTTGAATATTATTATGACGAAAAGCAAGACAAGATTTTTTTAGTCATCGATAAGTTTGATACTGAATTCTTATATGTGGAAGGCTTAACAGCAGGAGTTGGCTCTAATGATATCGGCCTTGATCGGAATCAGCTTGGAAAAGAGAGAATAGTTAAGTTTGATAAAAGAGGGCCAAAGATTTTATTGATTGAACTCAACTATAATTATCGCGCCATTAGTGACAATGCAGCGGAACGTAAAGCCGTTGAGGAAGCATTTGCTCAGTCGGTGCTTTGGGGATTTACTCTGATTGCTGAGGAGTCGGGAAAAGTTCTGGTTGATGCAACTGATTTTCTGATTCAAGATGTTCACGATGCAGTTGGTTCACTTCGTAGTTCTCAACAAGGAAGTTATAGTCTGGATAAATCGCGTTCGGCTCTCTATCTTCCCCGCACAAAAAATTTCCCTGAGAATTCCGAATTTGAAGTTACCCTTACTTTTACCGGACAACCGACAGGAGGATACATCCGCAGTGTAACACCTACTCCTTCAAGTGTTACCATCAGAGAGCATCATTCTTTTATAAAATTGCCCGATAATAATTACAAGCCCCGCAAGTTTGACCCTCGCTCTGGTTATTACAATACTTCCTACTACGATTATGCAACCCCGATCAATGAGCCAATCGAAAAAAGATTTATCACACGCCATCGGTTAGAGAAGAAAGATCCAACTGCAGCTGTTAGCGAAGCGGTTGAGCCAATCGTTTATTATATGGATCCCGGGGCACCGGAACCAATTCGCTCGGCACTAATGGAAGGTACGCAGTGGTGGAACCAGGCATTTGAAGCAATCGGATACAAAGATGCTTTTCGTATAGAGGTTCTTCCGCCCGATGCCGATCCAATGGATGCGCGGTATAATTTGATTAATTGGGTGCATAGGTCTACACGCGGTTGGTCGTACGGTGGCGGAATAACAGATCCACGCACAGGAGAAATTATCAAAGGACATGTGGTACTGGGTTCATTGCGGGTACGTCAGGATTTTTTAATTGCTGAAGGGTTGCTCGCTCCATATGAGGAAGGCAAACCGGTTTCGAAACAGATGGAGCAAATGGCACTTAATAGATTAAGGCAATTGGCTGCGCATGAAGTGGGTCATACCATCGGTCTCGCACATGCCTATTCATCCAGCGCGGAAGAGCGTTCTTCTGTGATGGATTATCCTCATCCACTTGTAAAACTTACAGATGGTAAAATTGATTTGAGCGATGCGTATGATCTGAAGATTGGAGCGTTCGATAAAGTTTCTATTGCTTATGGCTATCAGGATTTTCCAGATGGCACCGATGAGGATAAAGCACTAAATGATATTATTCAAAATTCTTTAAAAGCTGGGCTGACATTTTTATCCGATCAGGATGCCCGCCCTTTGGGTAGTGCGCATCCGTACACCCATTTGTGGGATAATGGTAAAGATGCTTCTGATGAACTCAACCGTATGTTGGAAGTGCGTGAAGTAGTGTTGAAAAATTTTGGTGAACGAAATATTAAACCAGGTGCACCAATGGCTACGCTTGAGGAAGTGCTCGTGCCCATGTATTTTTTTCATCGTTATCAGACGGAAGCAGCAGCTAAAGTAGTTGGAGGTTTGAACTACCGATATGCTTTGCGCGGGGATGGACAGCTAATTACAGAGATTGTTGCTCCGCAGAATCAGATTAAAGCACTTGAAGCGCTGATGAAGACGCTCGATCCTACTATTCTTTCGTTACCAGAAAATATTCTAAAGATTATTCCACCACGGCCCCTTGGCTATGAGCGCCATTGCGAAGTAATAAAAGTAAGGACAGAACTTACATTCGATCCTCTTTCGGCTGCTGAAAGTGCCGCAGATATGACTGTTGGATTAGTGCTACATCCTGCCAGGGCAGCAAGACTTGTAGAATACCATGCGCGTGATGCGCGAATGCCTAGTCTTGAAAGTGTGATGGATCGATTGATAGCCACTACTTTTAAGGCAGCCTCAAAAACCGGTTATGAAGGAGCTGTTCAGATTACGGTCAACAATGTGTTGCTAAACAACATGCTGAAACTTGCTGTTAGCAAAGATGCATCCACGCAAGTGAAAAGTATTGCCTCTCTTGAAGTAGGTAAATTGAAAGTTTGGCTCGAGGCCAAGGTAAAGTTGACTACAGATGAAGATTGGAAAGCGCACTATCTTTTTGCGTTGAAACAAATCAGCACTTTTCAGGATGACCCTGAAGAATTCAAAGCTGAAAGTTTATTTGCTCCACCTCCGGGAGCACCCATTGGTGATATGGATTGGGAGTTATGCGGTAATTAGACAACGGAAAGATTTCAGGATCACTTTTGATTCAACCAACGTTTCAGATTATCACTATCCACCTTACCATAGTGCTCGCTCAAATAATCCAGAATTTCATTCTGTATTTTTGAGGAGTCTTTTTCTGATGTGCCCAATGCCTCAACCAAAACATCTACCTCTGTTTTTACAGCGGTAAGATCGGCTAGTGTAAACGATATGGGGGAAATTAATACAGACCCTTTATCGGAGTAGTAGTGTAGCACGGGAGTTTTGATTTCCGATTCATTAACTGACTTCCCATCAATTTTGAATAAATCACTTCGGTTAATGATCAACAAACTGTCGGGATTTATTTTAAGTTGCTTGTTAATTAATTCTCCTTTGTATTGGTACTGAATAAAAAAGAATGTCTTCTGAGAGATTGGAAAATTTTGCCCGTTTACTTTGTAGTGAAGTTCTGGCAAGAGAAGAATTGGCTGAGAGAATAAAGCCCTTAGGTCCAGCATGTTATTAAGACCACCGCTGCGAGTGCTAAGTCTGGTGCTGGCCGGGCTTAGTGCATCCTTCACATAGCTCATCAGTTCATTTGATTTAGTGGACTTCCCCGGCTTTAAAATAAACCTGCCCGACTTAGGGCTTACGACAGCCACAGCATCTGAGGGTGAAGAAAAAGTGAGCTGATCATCGGCCTTGACCACGTCTTTGGTTTTAATCAATGCTCCCGTTTTAACTTTTTTTACGATACCCTTCACCTGGAGAACATAATAATCCTGACCAAACAAAGCCAATGAAAGGGTGAGTGAAAACAAGAATGGTAAAATGGCTTTTGTACTCATGGGTGTTTGATCTTTAATTTTTTCCGATAGTCAACAAATTCAATTCCATATTCGACAAGACTGAAATACAAGCTAATGATCAGTACATTTAAATGCACATCAAACAGTAGGAAAGAAAAAACGGACATCAGTAAAAGGAAGAAGGCATACTTCATGTAATCAAAAAGAAATCCGCCCCAGCGGCTACTCTTTAATTTAATTGTCCAGCCAAAGGAGAAAACCTTGCTATTGAAGAAAAGGACATACGAAAACACACTATAGAAAAAAAAGAGGTACAGGAAGAACCAAAAGCTGAGGTCGTTCCGGTTTTGCTTCAAGTTCAGGTAGGCATCAAGGTGGATGAGTGGGCCAGCCGTGGTGCCATAAATTGTTTGGTGCATGTCGCTCTCCAGAAAATCGCCAACCACAACGATTTTGTTTTTTAGCAGTTCTGATGAAAGTGAATCGGGTAGGGCTAAAAAATTATTTAGATGCATACTATTGTAGCCCAATGTGTCGTCACGAAAAATATCATACTGACGGATAGGAAACTCAATTATGAAAGAATTAAGCGCCAGGCTGTTTTCTTTTTTGTATCCCCAAAAACTTTTCTCATACTGCCCATTGTCCAATGTTTGGTACATATCCAGGGCAATGGTTCTACAGGTATCGTATTGCAAGAATGAATACTTCAGAAAGTTCCCAAAGTCGGAGTCGTAATCAGAAAAAGCCATAGGCACATGTATAATAGGTTTGACAAATGCTCCATTTTGGCGATGATACGGAAATCGAACATTCTTTACCGACTGAACATTTGCCAACAGTAGTGAATCATGTGGAGAGACATTCTCCAAAAAAATATCGCACACAATAAATTGATGATGATTGTAAAGGGACGCTCGTCTGAAAAAGTCCGCAAGACTTTGCCTGTCTGTAATTGATTCTGTGCCGATTTCAAACCCATATTCATCTACCTTGGGAAGCAATGCTTTTTCATAACTGGTATTGATAAGAAGAAAATTCTCTTTCGGTGGTTTATCTTCAAGGCCTAGCGCAATATTTTTAATGATGGAAGACCAGGAGATTATCGCGCCCTCATCTTGGTAGGTAAAGGGAAGATTAAGCCAATGATAAGTTGCCCATATCAGCAAGAGTGTGTGTGTGAACACGAGCAGGTAAGTGCGCCAATAGGCAATTGATAACTTCATAGGTTGTAAGTATCACCAAATCCTAAAATCACCTCTGATATTTTCACTCCTGAAGGTAGGTTGTTGCGCACCATTTGTAAGTTCTGGAACTGCTTTATATAAGTAGTCTTTCAGTTCAGAGAGCATAATTATTCCATCTTTGTTGGCATCGGCTTCTTTGTTTTTCA
>JAYVBN010000389.1:0-4673 GCA_043750455.1 Bacteroidia bacterium
TCACTCAACTTATATCAGGCGGTAGCTTTTTTAAGCGCACAAAGAAGAAGCACTGGAGAAGATAGTTTAATGAGGAGCGAACCTGAAGCAGTTGATAAATTCCTCTCAAAGATTTCGAAAGAGTATGATGCCGATCCATCTTTTGTTTTCAGGCATGCTGCCTTTACGCAATTGTATTGGAAGGTAACTGATGAAGGCTGGCGAAACACATTTCTTGCCTGGCGAACAAACCCTCTACATGCTAAAAACTATTTTTTATTGATTTACATTGCAGTAAAAACTATGTATTATTTTTTTGCAGACAGATTAAAGGCAATGCATTACAAAACACATTTTGGCAAAGCGGTGTTTACTAATTCATGAGTAACAGTAAAAAGAAGTCCATCGCTATCCTTGGCTCCACAGGCTCGATTGGCAAACAAGCACTTGAGGTTATTTCAGCGCACCCAGAGGATTTTGAAGTTGAAGTCCTTACCGCTCAAAATAATGCTGATCTGCTGATTGAGCAGGCAATTGAGTTCAAGCCAAATGCCGTTGTCATTGCAAACGACCTTTTCTATTCGAAAGTCCGCGAGGCACTAGAGCCCTTGCATATAAAAACATATGCAGGTGAAGATGCCCTTGCTTCGGTTGTTCAAATGGATACAATTGACCTTGTGCTTACGGCTCTCGTTGGTTATTCGGGTTTAAAGCCCACTATTAAGGCCATCGAAGCAGGAAAGGCGATTGCATTAGCCAATAAGGAAACACTTGTTGTCGCTGGCGAGCTGATTACCAGATTAGCCAGCGAGAAAGGGGTAAATATTTATCCAGTAGACTCAGAGCACTCTGCTATTTTTCAATGTATGGTTGGGGAGTTTCACAATCCCATCGAAAAAATTATCCTTACGGCATCGGGTGGACCATTCCGTGGAAAGAAAAAGGAAGATCTGAAACTGGTAACAAAAGCCCAGGCACTAAAGCATCCCAACTGGAGTATGGGAGCCAAGGTGACGATTGACTCGGCTTCACTAATGAACAAGGGCCTTGAAGTAATTGAAGCAAAGTGGCTATTTGGATTGAAAACGGAACAAGTGGAGGTTGTAGTTCATCCGCAATCGATTGTTCATTCACTTGTTCAATTCGAAGATGGTTCTATCAAGGCGCAACTTGGCCTTCCAGATATGCGTTTACCCATCCAGTTTGCGCTAAGCTATCCCAAACGCTTGAAAAGCGATTTTCCGAGATTTGATTTTACCAATTATCCCGCTCTCACTTTTGAGAAGCCCGATTTGGAAACTTTTCGTAATCTTGCGCTCGCTTTTGAGGCTTTGCACCGTGGTGGTAACATGCCGTGTGTGCTAAATGCTGCAAATGAAGTAGCCGTGGCCGAGTTTTTAAAGGAGAAGATAACTTTTCTGGAAATGCCTGATGTGGTGGAACAATGTTTGGCAAAAATGAATTATGTCAGTAGCCCAGACTATGATGATTATGTAGAAACAGACAAGGAATCAAGACGAATAGCAGTTGAAATAGTAAACAGGTTGAAAGCCTAATCTCCAAATTATCAAACCTGCCTGCGGTAGGCAGGTCAATAAATTTTCAAATAGAGTATGGATGGATTAATAATGACGGCTCAGCTATTGCTTAGCCTTTCAATTTTGATAACAGTGCACGAATGGGGACATTATATCTCTGCGCGAATTTTTAATATCCGGGTGGAGAAGTTTTATCTCTTCTTTGACTTTTTATTTCCGATGGCCAATGTGCTCAATTTCTCACTTGTTAAATTTAAGAAGGGAGATACTGAATTTGGAGTAGGATGGTTTCCGCTTGGCGGCTATGTAAAAATTGCCGGCATGGTAGATGAGAGCATGGACAAAGAGCAAATGAAAGCTCCTGCCGAGCCTTGGGAATTTCGCGCTAAGCCAGCGTGGCAACGTCTTATTGTAATGATGGGAGGGATCATTGTCAATGTAATCGTTGGTATAATTATTTTTATCGGCCTTACTTTTTTCATGGGCGATACGTACATTCCTAAAGACTATGTAAACTCCCATGGAGGTATTCATGCGTTGGAATTGGGTGAGCAATTGGGTTTTAAAACAGGCGACCAGATTGTGAAAATCAATGGCAATGACTATGATGATTTTCAGGAGATCATTAAGCCAGATGTATTGCTGTCGCAAGATTCTTACTACACCGTTCTTAGAGAGGGACAGGAAGTAAAAATTGAAATCCCTGGAAACTTCATTGAGAATTTCAATAAGAAAGAATCAGCATCAACATTCATTTCGCCTCGCATACCTGCTATTGTTGGAGGTATTTTGGATTATGGAATTGCAAAAAAGATTGGGCTAAAAGCCGATGATCAATTTGTTGAGATGGAGGGGAATCCAGTAGCTTACATGGATCAGGTTAGTAAAATTGTTAAAAGTGGTCCACGCGATTCCATTTCATTCAAATTGAAACGCGGACAAGAGATATTGACATTTAAGGAGAATTTCAAAGACCAAGAAGCCATTGGTTTTTCCGCTAAAGGTTGGGATAAAAAGGAGTTGTCAGTCATTGACTATGGTTTTGGACAATCCATTGGGTTAGGAACGGAGCGCGCCTTTGGAGTAATCTTTATTCAACTAAAGGCCTTTAAAAAAATATTTAGCGGAGAGCTGTCAATGAGAAAATCATTATCAGGTCCTATTGGTATGGCACAAGCCTTTGGAAGTGTTTGGGATTGGGAACGCTTTTGGCGAATGACAGGTCTTCTTTCGATGGTGTTGGCCTTTATGAATTTCTTGCCAATACCTGCGTTGGATGGTGGTTATGTAATGTTCTTGCTTTATGAAATGATAAGTGGAAGAGAGCCTTCTGAGAAATTTTTTGAAACTGCTTTGAAGATCGGCATGGCAATGTTGCTGGTACTAATGGTATTTACCTTTTATAACGACATCGCTAAATTTTTCACGGGAGGATAATAAATCCGTTTGAGACATAATACTTAATAAAGAAGCCCGACTAATTATTTGGGCTTCTTCTTTTAGCAGTATTTTTTGCTCCCTATTACTGCTTTCCCTTTCTAAAATCCAAGGCCGGCTTTCGATCTCCAATCATAGACTTGTATTTAAAATCAGGACCAACCGCTGTATCCAATTCTTTTTTCGCCTTATCTACAATCGTTGGATTGTTGAATATATCTATGCCTGTCATAGCAATTGTTTTCGCAGCGTTGATCATCGCTTTGAATCCAATATTCGTATTGCCTGCCGCTACAGCTTGCCATGAGTGAGCTGGGGTTCCGGGCACCCAAGTGGCAGTTCCCAATCCCGTAGTGGGCACCACCCAAGTGATATCACCAACATCTGTGGAGGCATAAAAAAACCCGTCTGTCTTAAATGGCTCAACATTTTGTGCCGTGGTGATAGCGGGAGCTTTGAAGGTAAATGTGCTTTGAATGTTTTTAGCGAACTCAACTTCATCAGCAGTATAGTTTACGCCACCCACTAATTTCAAATTGTTATTCATTAGCCTTGCAAGTGTTTCGTTTCGAAGTAAATTGTATGACCCGGAGATAACTTCGTATTTCATCGTAGTCTCGCTTCCGGTTGCCGCACCTTCTGCGCACTTAACAATCCTGTTCCAAAGTTCTTCGACCACTCGTGCATCCGGATGCCTGACCATGTATTCCATTTCCGCAAAGTCAGGAACAACATTGGCTGCCAATCCGCCTTTGCTGATTACATAGTGAATGCGCGATTCCTGTGGAATGTGTTCCCTCATCATGTTTACCATATAGTTCATAGCCTCGGCTCCATCTAATGCCGAGCGTCCTGCTTGAGGCGCAGCTGCAGCATGGGCAGACCGGCCATAAAACCTGAACATCCCTTGTTTAATGGCGAGGCATGATTCAGGGCTTGCATCATTATTATCCGAAGGATGCCAATGAAGCACTACATCAACATCATCAAATAGGCCGTCACGAACTATATACACTTTTGCGCTTCCTCCTTCTTCTGCAGGAGTTCCAAATACTTTTATTGTTCCTTGTTTTTTATTTTTTATGAGCCAATCTTTCAATGTGACGGCTGCAGCTGTGGATGCCGTGCCAAACAAATGATGCCCACATGCATGACCCGCACCGCCCTCAACGATTGGTTTTTTGAAAGCTACGCTGTCTTGTGAAAGCCCGGGTAAGGCATCGAACTCAGCAAGTATGCCAATGACGGGTCCACCAGAACCGTAAGTGGCTAAAAATGCAGTTGGCATACCAGCGATACCAGTTTCGATTTTAAAATCGGCATCTTTCAAAACTGTCTGTAGTCGTGATGTGCTTTTGGTTTCAAGAAAACCTAACTCGGCATAATTCCAGATGTCGCGGGCAACTTCTTTATAGCTGTTGAATTTTTTATCTAGTTCCGTTGTGACAAACTGTTTGTCTTTATCGGGTTTGATTTTCGGATTGATTTCGGATTGAGCTAAAGCAAATGATCCGCAAGCCAGCAAGGCCATCAGGTAAAGTAGTCGTTTCATGCAATTGGATTTAGGTAAAATCAAAAGTGAGAAAAGGAGTGACAATTTGAAGGAGGAATTTAATAATCAGATTAATCTCAGCTTAGCAATATGCCGGAAATCTTTTTTATTAAGCGTATATATATAGCAATTGTGGTGAAGAGCCGTGGCAGCAATAAGCATATCTC
>JAYVBN010000390.1:0-4332 GCA_043750455.1 Bacteroidia bacterium
ATTATCCGTCACCAAAAAGTAATAGCGATACGTGACAATGGCGCCTGTTTTTGGAATCAAAGATTCAAACTCATTGGCTTTACCAGTTGGCACCATTGTTTTGGAGGTGAATGTGGTGCCGTCAGATGTATAGAATAATTTGAAAGAAGGGGCACTATAGGTAGGGTCACTTTTTATCTGGCAAAGAATAGGAAAGTCTTTAGAAACATCCTCTGTGCTTTGTTGTGGGGTGTGTTGAACAAACACATTGTTCCATCCCATGTCTTCTAATGCACTCATAATAATTGATCCCGGATCATGAATAACTTCGGCACTATTCAGAGTTGGAGTCATTAAAGAATTTTCTGTACCCGTTGGATACGTTTTGTCATCAAGGTGAGCAATGCTTGAGCCACCACTATACGTTGCGGGTGCATATATGACTCCTCTTACGCCATCATTTCTAGCCAATAGTAGTGGCGTGTTAAGAAAAAGTGCCTGGCCTGTAAGTTGAATTCCTAAATCCGATGAGGGGGATACATAACCTGTCACCAGGTTGGTTTGTGTCAGGTTCTCTATGTAGGATTCAAAAATCACTGGAGCATCGCTAAAGAACTCACTGATTTGCCCGTTGCCTCCACTTACTTCATAGGCGTGAGTGATGCCAAGGCCGTGCCCTATTTCATGAAGCACAACCGTAATCATGTCATATTTTCCAGTAACAATATTTCCTTGAGTGTTAAAATCCCAATTTGAATTATCACTGTTAAACGAGGCAACAATATCAGGGTCGGTAGAGTCATTTAATTCCTGCCCGGAAATTTTCTCAGCAAGGGAAATGGGATACCAGATACCGTGCTTTTGAGCGCCATCAAAATTTCGATAATAAGTTCCTGGTGATGCCGAGCCAAGCACATTTGCACCTAAACTTTTCCAAAATGCAGAGACGCGGATGGGTACAGTTGAAATAATTAATGTTTCCCAGATATCAACAGCCGCTTGAAATGCTGCTTTGGCTTCGTTAGGAAAACCATCGTAGGTAACTATGAACGTTGAGGTTTTCGTTCTGCCTACCTGATTATTTTTTTGGGCCAGATACCTTGCCGGTGGCGATATACGGGTGTTGGCATCTCCAGATGCCCAATAGCACACGATTGGATTTTTGGGTATTTGTGATTTGAGTTCCTGGGTTAAATCAACTTTCTTTTGCGCAGTAACCTGGAAGAAGATGAGAAGGAAAATAATTGAACTTGCCGCTTTCTTCAATTTCATTTCGATTTACTTTGATACAAGATTTAAAAGTAAAATTTTTTTTAATGAGCGAAAGCATTTAGGAATGCTCGTTTGTTAAATCTCCTTCAAGATCGCAGACCAGAAGTGCATGGATTGTCGCTATATTCTTTTTGAAATTTCGAGTTTTAATTGTTGTGGGTTCTTGCTCCCAATTCGAATCACATTTTCTGTGTCATTGAATTTTAGTTCTACTCCATCTGTTCCACTTACGTTATATAGCACGCCACCAGGAAAATATCTGATGCCCCAGCCATAATACCAAGGGGTCTTCACTTGCTCAACTGACTTGATCCTATTAATTGCAATTGTTCTTCGGGGAAACCCAATTCCGAATACAACCGTTATTTTATCTGCCGTTACTTTGGTTGTCAACCCATAGAAAAATAGGCAGGTCAATAGTAAAAGTGAACTTACGATTATGAATCCTGTTGCATCGAAGGGTTTATCTCCAATGTCATTTATGAAAAAATAGGTGATTATCATCTGAGTAGGAATTACCACCACGACAATTAGCCAACTAAATTGGAACTCTTCATAGTCTTTCATATAAAAATGGATTTAAATCTCATTCGACACCTCAATAACTTTACTCCAAACTCTCCATGTGTTGAGATAACAAATCTTTTCAATATCAGATTCTGTGTAGCAGCGTTTCAACAATACATAAATCAAATTTGGGAAGGAAGAAGCGTCTTCTAAACCTGTGGGTACTTCCCCATCAACACCGTCAAAATCAGAGCCAATGCCTACGTGATCGATGCCTGCGATCTTCACTACGTGATCAATATGATTGGCCACCATTTCAATGTCAGACTTTAAGGAAGGATTGTCTTTTTTGAATTGCTCGATAATAGGTTTAGCAAGACTGTCAGTGGAGGTCAAACCTTTTTCAGCCAACAAAGCATTTAATTTTTCGCGATTGCTTTTGTTTCGATTCACCACAGCCGAATCCAGGAAAGCATTGTAAAAGTTTATCATCATCACACCTCCATTTTCCCCCAGTTTTTTTATCATGTCATCAGTCATATTACGCTTAACGGTGGGCGCAAAGGCTCGGCAGGAAGAATGAGATGCGATACATGGAACTTTCGTAAGCTTCATCACCTGATAAAATGTGCTGTCGTCTACATGTGAGATGTCCACCATAATTCCAACACGATTCATTTCTTTGACAACGTTTATACCAAAAGGACTAAGGCCATTCCAGGTACGCGTGGTGTCTCCAGATGAGTCGCAAATCTGGTTGTCCTTGCTATGCGTAAGAGTGATATAGCGTATCCCGCGATCAAAGAAATATTGAACATTCTTTACATCATTTCCAATTGGAGCTCCGTTCTCCATTCCCATTGGCAACGAGATTTTTCCAGCCTTGAAGTTAGTTTCTACATCGGCTGGCGTATTGGCCAACGCGAATTTGTCGGGAAATAAGGTGGAGATGGCCAGTACATTATTAATCAATGAATCGGCAAACGACTTGCCCATATCATTTTGCTTCTGGTAGCTGGCAGGAATATAAATAGACATGAAAGGGGCACTATGTCCTCCTTTTTTGGCACGCTCGTAGTCAAATTCTCCGCCTATATCAGACAGGACTATTGATTTTGTCTCCTCCGTCAGAGCTATTTTCAACTCTTTTAACCTTTCAGGAAAATCCACATGACCATCTGCAATAATATATTTATGAGCCAACTCATTTGCATAGGCGTGAAGTTGTTCATCACTCATTCGGCCGACTGGTTTTTTTTCTGAGCAATTGAAAAAAATGAGTACAACAAAACAAAAAAGGGCAGAAGTGAATTTCATAGGTTTAAGGCTAACTTGCTTCTCCGAAAGATAATAGTAAAACGTGAATACGTAGCACCGCTCATTCAAGTTGATTGAAGGAAGCGTGACCTCAGTTTACTTTAACTACAACTTCAAAAATAACCCTCTCCCAATTGGCATTGCGAAAGGAACAAGACCGGCCTGAAATATGGATTGCCTAATGGAATAGTGTATGATTCCATATCTCGCTTGTGGAAGAACGGGAAATATTATGAACTTTGGGCCGGGCAGGATTTAACTGATGAGCTAAAGGATGCTCCCCATACTGAATATGTTTTTGAGAAGTTCACCGTCATTGGGAAGCTGGAAATCTGATTTAAATTTTAAAGTTTTCCGCTTAGCTGAAAAAATCGTAAATCGTACTTTCATTCAACGACTGCAACGCAACATGGTAATAATAGCAGACAGCGGAGGCTCAAAAATTGACTGGCGCATCTTACACAAAGATGGTACCATTGGTCAGGCCAATTGTCCTGGATTTAACCCCTATTATCAATCCATTGACGACTTAAAAAAAAATGTAGAAGAATTTTTAGTGCCTCAGGTGAAAGGTGATGTCAATAAAATTTTTTATTACGGCAGTGGTGTGTCATCTGAGAAAAATCAAATAATAATAAAAGATGCTTTGGGTGAATTTTTTCCAATGGCTCTCATTGAAATTCAGTGGGACTTGCTTGCGGCAGCACGTGCATTGTGTGGAACCGAACCTGGTATTGCCTGCATCCTTGGCACTGGCTCCAACTCTTGCTTTTATGATGGCGAAAAGATATCCGGCATGGTGGCGAATCTTGGTTGGATATTGGCCGATGAAGGATCCGGCACTTATATCGGCAAGCGTTTTGTCTTTGACTACTTGCGTAAGAAGATGCCAGATGAATTAGCAAAACAATTTCAGGCAAGGTTTCCGTTTACACGCGAAGAATTTTTAGAGAAAGTGTATCAACAAGAAAGGCCAAGTGCATTTTTAGCGGGATTCACCAAGTTCATCTTTCAGCATTTGAAGGATCCGTATTGCTATAAACTCATTTACAACAGCTTCTCTGATTTTTATGAAGAAGTAGTAATGAGGTATGATAACTATAAGAATTATAAAGTGCATTTCACTGGTTCTGTCTCATTTTACTTTAGCGATATCTTAAGGCAAGTAGCCAACGACAAAGGCATTACTGTGAAAAATATTTTGGAAGGACCCATTGCCGGTTTGGCGTTGTATCATAAGAAAGATTTGTAACCAGG
>JAYVBN010000391.1:0-2761 GCA_043750455.1 Bacteroidia bacterium
AGACATGTTATTATGGTTTAGAGTATTCAAAAATCTGTGCAAAGAAAGAGATTTAGTGCAATATTGTCAAACCTTTTTAATGCAGAGGTAATTCTATCATGATTACCATTTGCCTTATTCTGGTTTAGTATCGCGAAAAGCATTGTTTCAAAAGTTAGATTTCTATTAAATCACTAATAATCAAGACAATCAATCTGGTAATTCATCATCCTGAAATTGGCAAATAGAATGAAAAAAAGCAGGCTTGATATCGAATATACTTATGATTTTGAGTTATTAGGCCTCATTTCTTCAGCAAAAGGCTATCGATTGGCATGGGAAATCAATAAACTTCTTGGGGTAAGGCTTGTAAAACAACAGGATTTGGTCATCTACAGCAAGAATAAAACTGCTTTGAATTATTCTTATTTCGCATCTGGTGGTATAATAAACCAAATGAAGCTCTTCAAAAATAAACCTGGCGAATCAGATGCAGCTAAGAGCCTTCTTGTACCAGAATTTCCTCATTTAGACTTCATTTTACTAACAGAAGGTGACGAGCGAACAGAGATCAATCGATTGCAAGAACTCTTGCGTAATATTCCTTCCATCGAACTAGTCGCTTACCTACCTTTGGCCGCCTTGAAATCGAAGGACAACTTTATTTTTTAATATCTACATGGAAAGAATCTCTTACAACACAACAAAAATTGTTGCCACAGTAGGCCCCGCATCCAACAACAAGGAAATGCTTCGCGCCCTCGTAAAAGAAGGCGTTGATGTGTTTCGGTTAAACTTTTCGCACGGCACGCACGAAGATCATTTGAAAGTGATCAACTACGTGCGCGAAATCAATGCCGAAATGGGTACTAAGATTGCGCTGTTACAAGATTTACAAGGCCCAAAAATCCGTGTAAACGATATGAAGCCCGGAACTGAGATTGTTGCCGGACAGGAGATTATCATCACCACACGAGAGGTTTTGGGAAATAATGAACTGGTGAGCACTTCCTATGAACGACTACCAAAGGATGTGAAGGTTGGCGATATGATTCTGATTGACGATGGAAAGATTGAATTGAAGGTAAAAGAAGTAAGGGATATTGATGTTGTCTGTACAGTGATTTATGGTGGCCCATTGAAGCCGCGAAAAGGTATTAACCTGCCGTTCACAAAAGTATCGGCTCCATCCTTAACGGAAAAAGATTTAACTGACCTTCATTTTGGGTTGAAGCATAAAGTGGATTGGGTTGCTCTGTCATTTGTTCGCAAAGCTCAGGATATTTTAAGCTTACGGGAGATAATTAACGGAGCGAAGTCAACGACACGCATTGTAGCTAAGATAGAAAAACCTGAGGCACTTGAAAATATTGATGCGATTATAGCGGCAACTGATGCAGTGATGGTAGCTAGGGGTGATCTTGGTGTAGAAATCTGGATGGAAGAGGTGCCGATGGTGCAGAAGATGCTCGTGGAAAAATGTAACAAGGCTTCTAAGCCTGTGATTGTAGCTACCCAAATGATGGAGAGCATGATCGAAAACCCAAGACCAACCCGTGCCGAAACTAACGATGTAGCCAATGCCGTGCTTGATGGTGCCGATGCCTTGATGCTTTCTGCTGAAACAGCAGCGGGTAAATACCCGATTGAAGTTATCCGCAGTATGGTGCGCACTATTGGTTCAGTTGAGAAACAAGGCAACATTTTTTATAAATTCCGTGAACTCGACCCAAAAGCTGCGAACTACTTTAATGATAGTTTGATTCTTACTGCCTGCAAGCTTGCTAAAGACGTAAATGCAAAAGCAATAGTAGGCATGACCCAATTAGGATACAGTGCTTATAAAGCAGCGTCTCATCGACCTAATTGCAATATCTTTGCTTTTACCAGTAATGAAACGATCATTAATACTATGAATTTGGTTTGGGCAACAAGTGCTTATCATTATGATAAGGCGGCTTCAACAGATGCTACTATTGCCGATGTGGAGGCAATTCTCAAACGGGATGGTCATGTGAAGGCAGGTGATACGTTTATTATATTGGCGAGCATGCCGATTCAAGAGCGAGGTCGTTCGAATATGATTAAGGTGCATTTGGTACAGTAAAGATTTGATGTTGGATTTTTATATCTAACAACCGCCATTTGAAATAAGGGATTGAAGTGTTATTTTTATGAATGCCAACCGTTTTATTAGTCAATGGTTTCAGGTTTTTCTTTTACTCTGCTGACGGTTTGGAGCCTCCTCATATCCATGTTAAAAAGGGAGATGGAGATGGTAAAATTTGGCTTGTGCCTGAAGTTAAAGTTGAATACTTGATTGACTTTAAGGCTCAAGAAGAAAAACAAATATTGGAAATTGTCCAGGACAATCGTCAAATGTTAATAGCTAAATGGTATGAGTTCTTTGTTGGATAAACGCTGGGAGCTTGACGCAGTTGATAAAATGATCTTCGATGAAGGCTTGAGGATTAAGTCTGTGCATGTGGATCAAGAACTTGACTTATTGCTTATTATTTTAAGCAATAAGAAAATACTTAGGCGTAGCATTGGAATTACTACCAGGCTTAAAAACGCCAACGAGGCTCAGCTTAAAAATTTCACAATTAGCAGAACCGGAATCCATTGGCCTGAATTGGATGAAGATTTAAGTTTAAGAGGTTTTCTGAAAGAAGAAATGTTAAACCCAGATTATGCATTAGAAATGTAATTGGCTGATTATCACACTAGAATTCCTAATGCATAGCATTAGGAAATATTGAGTTTATCATTCTGATTTCCA
>JAYVBN010000392.1:0-21908 GCA_043750455.1 Bacteroidia bacterium
GTTACTATTACATTTACGATCCTCAAATTACAAACTACCTGATGAGCGAGTTTGCACTCTATTTCGGTCTGGGCAACGATCATATTCTGGATTATGTGAATGGCTACGATCATATTCTATTTGTGCTTGCGCTTTGTGCGGTTTATGTAGTGCGCGACTGGAAACGGATTCTAATTTTAGTAACAGCCTTTACCATCGGGCATTCTATAACATTGGCCCTATCCACACTCCGGATTATTTCTGTACGCACAGATCTGACTGAATTTCTTATTCCGCTCACGATTTTCATCACAGCCGTTTCCAATCTTTTCCGTAAGGAAGAAAGGATTGGAATGAGAAATGTCCAGATCAATTATTGGTTTGCGCTTGGCTTTGGCCTCATTCACGGCATGGGTTTCTCAAACTATTTAAAAGCCATCCTTGGCAAAGATCAGTCCATACTATCCCAGCTTTTGGCCTTTAATTTAGGCCTCGAATTAGGTCAAATAATAGTTGTAGTACTCTTTCTGGGTCTTAGTTATATTTCAGTCGATTTTTTTAAAATTTCGCGAAGAGATTGGAAGATGGTCATCTCTTCCGCTATTGCGGGAATCGCCTTGATTCTAATGAAAGACCGGATATTTTGGTAAAAAAAGTGTAATTAATCTCATTCCTATGAAACAATTTTTTCTTCTTTTACTTGCCACTTCAACTCTTTCCTGGGCACAGGAAGTGAAGCCGGAAACTCCAAAATGGCAGGGAAAATTTGAGCAGCTCGATCAAATGCTTCCAACTCCTAATGAATATCGCACAGGTTCAGGTGCGCCTGGTCCGAAGTATTGGCAACAACGCGCAGATTACGTTATCAATGCTGAGTTAAATGATGTGAATGCAAGCCTTACGGGATCAGAGACAATTACCTATTATAATAACTCACCAGATGTGCTAAAATATTTGTGGCTGCAATTAGATCAGAACATCAACGCCAAAGGCAATCTCACAACGGCAACAGATACCTATTCTGTAAAAGATTCGGTGAGCACAAAAGAAATGGCCTCTGAACTTGGTTTATATGATTTTGATGGCGGCCATAAAATCAAATCCATTAAAGATGCTACCGGAAAAACGTTGCCTTACACAATCAATGCTACGATGATGCGCATCGATCTGCCACAGCCGCTTGCAGCTGGTCAGAAATATGTTTTTTCAATTGAGTGGTCTTATAATGTTCCCGACAGAGCGAGAGGTGGATCGCGCAATGATTCTCGTTCAGGTTATGAAAATTTCCCTGAAGACAATAACAATCTCTATCTGATTGCACAATGGTTTCCTCGCATGTGCGTGTATGACGATGTAGTGGGCTGGCAAAACAAGCAGTTCCTGGGTCAGGGTGAGTTTACGTTAACATTCGGTAATTATGATGTGAACATTACCGTTCACTCAGATGTGATTATCGGAGCAACGGGTATGGTTCAAAATCCAAAAGACGTTTTAACGGCAGAACAATTTGCTCGCTATGAAAAAGCAAAGACAAGTTTTGATAAGCCTGTAATCATTTGCACAGAAACCGAAGCACGCGAGCGCGAAAAAACAAAATCGACTACCAAGAAGACGTGGATATTTAAAGCTGAGAATGTCCGTGACTTCGCCTTCGCTGCTTCAAGAAAATTTATATGGGATGCCCAAGCCGTTAAGATCGCCAACAAGACTCCTTTGGCTATGTCATTCTATCCTAAAGAAGGCAATCCACTTTGGGAACAAGAATCCACCAAAGCAGTAAAAAATACGATCTCAACGTATTCAAAATATTCAGTTGATTACCCTTATCCACAAGCTACCTCAGTTCACGGTGCTTCATTAGGAATGGAATATCCAATGATCTGTTTCAACTTCGGAAGGCCAAACAAAGACGGCACGTATTCAGATCGACTGAAGTGGGGAATGATTGGTGTGATTGTACACGAAGTGGGTCACAACTTTTTCCCGATGATCATCAACAACGATGAACGTCAGTGGACCTGGATGGATGAAGGCGTAAACACTTTTGTGCAATACAGAACGCAAGTAGAAAATTATTCTGATATGCCGCAGCGCAGAGGCCCTGCTTCTATGATTGTGCCTTACATGAAAGGAGATGGAAGTTTGCAACGGCCTTTGATGACAAACTCCGAACAAATTCTTCAGTTCGGTGCAGAACAGTATGCAAAAACAGCTACTGCCCTTAACATTCTTCGCGAAACCGTCATGGGGCCAGAGCTTTTTGACAAAGCGTTCAAGGAATACTCAACGCGTTGGGCATTCAAACATCCTAAACCGGCAGATTTCTTCCGCACGCTGGAGGATGCATCTGCCGTTGATCTCGATTGGTTCTGGAAGGGTTGGTTCTATACTACCGATCGTTGTGATCAATCTATTGATAAAGTAAAATGGTACAAGGTTCGCAACGAACAAACCAACATTGAGAACAAAGAAAAAACAGTGAAGAAAGGTGACCTTACGGCAGGTGCTGCTGATAAGAAATACAACAATTTCAACAACGGACCAGAGCCATTCACAGTTATTCCAACGGATGCACGTTTCTATGGCGAATTTCAAAGTCGTATTGACGACAAGGCAGTCATTGCCAAACTGGAGAATAAAAACATTTACGAAATAACATTGAGCAACCAGGGCGGATTGATCATGCCGGTTATTATAGAGTGGACGTTCAAAGACGGCTCAAAAGAAACTGAGCGTCTTCCAGCAGAAATTTGGAGAACGAATGAAAAGACCGTGACTAAAGTTTTTGTGAAGGAAAAAGAAGTAAGTGGTGTTGTTCTTGATCCACAAAAGGAAACGGCTGATATCAACACCAGCGACAACGTGTTTCCAAAAACGGAAGAGATCACCAAGTTTGATGAGTTGAAAAAGAAAAACTAATCTTCAAATTCCCTTTGTGCCTTAGTGACTTCGTGGCCAACTCTCAATCGCCACTAAGGCACGAAGAATTTCATTCTTTATATTCTTTGCTTTTAAAATTATCCCATGAAAAAAATAGTAAGTTTTGTTTTTGTTTTAATCGGCATTGCCTCTTTAGCTCAAGAACAACCTAAAAAGGAAGAGCAAAAATGGCAGAGTAAATTTGAGCAGCTCGACCAGATGCTGCCAACTCCAAACAGTTATCGCAGTAGTTCGGGTGCCCCAGGTGTAGATTACTGGCAACAGAAAGCTGACTATGTGATCAACGTAGAGCTGAATGACGAGAACCAAACTGTCACCGGTTCGGAAACAATCACTTATTTTAATAATGCACCCGAAGCGTTGGGTTATCTGTGGTTGCAGTTAGATAAGAACAACATGGCACCTGGCAACATGACTGATAAAACCCAGTCGAGCCAGGTACGTGATTCTGTTCCTGCAAAATTTTTCGCTGAAGCAACCCAAAGTTATGACTATGAGGGTGGCTTTAAGATTAAATCAGTGAAGGGTGCCTCGGGTGAAGACCTTAAATTCCTTATCAACTATACAATGATGCGCATTGACTTGCCCCAGCCACTGAAGTCAGGTGAGAAAATTTCATTCTCCATCGATTGGAGTTTTATTGACAATGATCGTGTAAAGTTCAGTGAGCGAGGTGGGCACGAATTTTTTCCGGAAGATGGTAACTACCTCTACACTTTTGCGCAGTGGTTTCCGAGAATGTGTGTTTTCGATGATTACGAAGGATGGCAAAACAAACAGTTTCTTGACGCTGGCGAGTTTACTTTAGCATTTGGCAATTATCGTGTAAAAATAACGGTCCCTTCCGATCATATTGTGGGTGCTACGGGCTGGCTGCAAAATCCTAAAGACGTTTTAACCAGAGAACAAATCGAGCGCTTCGACAAAGCCCGGAAGAGTTTTAACCAACCGGTGTTTATTGTGACAGAAGAAGAGGCTCGCAAAAAAGAAAAAGAGCGTTCAAGCAAAAAAAGCACGTGGGAGTTTTATGCAGAGAATGTGCGTGATTTTGCGTTTGCCACTTCACGTAAATTTATTTGGGATGCACAAGCAGTCAAACTTCATGACAAAACACCGCTGGCGCAATCACTTTATCCAAAAGAAGGCAATCCATTGTGGGCAAAAGAATCTACCAAAGCAATAAAAAGTACGCTTGAAGTATATTCCGAACGCACCTTTGATTATCCCTATCCTACAGCTTACTCGATTCATACTGCTAATCAGGGAATGGAATATCCGATGATTTGCTTCAACTATGGACGTCCTGCAAAAGATGGAACAGTTTCACAGCGAGTATTGGAAGGTATGGTGGGAGTAGTCGTGCACGAAGTGGGTCACAATTTCTTTCCGATGGTTGTAAATAGTGATGAACGTCAATGGACATGGATGGATGAAGGTCTAAATTCATTTCTTGAACGTGAAACCATACGCACCCGCTATCCTGATTTTGATGTAACCGGTGGCTCGCCAAAAGGCATGGTACCTTACATGAAAGGCGATAAAAATATTATGCGCCAAATAATGGCTTCTGCCGATAATCAAGGCAGGGGTCATGGCCCAAATGGGTACACCAAACCATCAGCAGCATTAACATTGCTTCGAGAAACCGTTATGGGGCCAGAACTATTTGATAAAGCGTTCAAAGAATATTCACAACGTTGGGCATTCAAACATCCCAAGCCAGCAGATTTCTTCAGAACGCTTGAAGATGCCTCAGCTGTTGACCTCGATTGGTTTTGGAGAGGTTGGTTTTACACCACAGATAATGTGGATGTCACCCTCGATGAGGTGAAGTGGTATAAAGTGAAGAACGAGCAGGTTGATCCTGAAAATAAAAATGTAACTGTTAAACAAGGAGACGTGGGTGCAAAAAACCCGGGTGATAAAGCTTCAGATTTCAGCAACGGACCAAAAGACTTTACATTGATTAACACGCCTGATAATTATTATGGGGAGTTTAGAAACCGGATTAATGACAATGACATTCGTAAGAAACTGGAGACAAAAAACTTATATGAAGTGACTATTAAAAATACTGGAGGATTGATAAGTCCTGTTATTATCGAGTGGACCTTCAAAGACGGCACAAAAGAAATCGAGCGAATTCCTGCAGAAATCTGGCGTACCAATGAAAGCGAAGTGAAAAAGATTTTTGTGAAAGAGAAGGAAGTTGTGAACATCGTTATTGATCCAAATCTTGAGACGGCTGACATAAACGTGAATGACAATGTATTCCCGAAGAAGCCCGTGGAAAGCAAATTTGATCAGTTTAAAAAGAACTAAAATTCTGCAATATTAAAGTCGCAAAAGAACCCCTATGAAAAAATTCATTTTCAGCGTACTTGCGCTATTGGCCTTCGGTGCACAGGCGCAGCAACAAACCACACCCTGGCAAGGAAAATTTGAACAACTAGATACTCAATTGCCAACACCTAACTCATACAGGTCTGCATCTGGAGCGCCCGGACCCCAGTACTGGCAGCAAAAAGCTGATTATGTTATAACAGCTGAATTGAATGACGATAATCAAAGCATTACGGGTTCTGAAACAATTACCTATACGAATAACTCGCCTGATGTACTGAAATATCTTTGGCTCCAGTTGGACCAGAATATTTTGGCTAAAGACAATATGACAAGTCAAACGAGGACAAGTAATATGCAGGACACGCTAGCTGCCAAGCAATTAGCTGGGCGAGTATCCGATTTTGATGGTGGCCATAAAATCAAATCAATCAAAGATCTAACGGGCAAGCCACTTAGCTACATCATCAATTATACTATGATGCGTGTTGACTTAACACAACCCTTGAAGAAGGGTGAGAAAGTAAGTTTCTCCATCGATTGGTCGTTCAACATTGGCGACCGCATGATGGATGGGCAGCGAAGCGGATACGAATATTTTCCTGAGGACAAAAATTATCTCTACACCATTGCCCAATGGTTTCCACGCATGTGTGTATACGATGATTACATTGGTTGGCAGAACAAGCAATTTTTAGGTCAAGGAGAGTTTGCTTTGGCCTTTGGCGATTATAAAGTAAAGCTTACTGTTCCTGCCGACCATCTTGTTGCTGCTACTGGTGCTTTAATGAATGCTTCAACCGTGTTATCCAAGGAGCAACTAGATCGTTATGAAAAGGCAAAAACCACTTTTGATAAACCACTAATAATTGCCAACCAAGCAGAAGCAACTGAGCGCGAAAAGACAAAATTAAAAACTAAGAAGACCTGGGAATTCCATGCGTACAACGTACGCGACTTTGCCTTTGCTACGTCACGCAAATTTATATGGGATGCCCAAGCTGTGAAGCTAGGTGATAAAACCCCGCTAGCAATGTCCTTCTATCCGAAAGAAGGCAATCCTCTTTGGGAACAAGAGTCTACCAAAGCAGTGAAGAATTGTTTGGAGGTTTATTCTAAGTACACAATCGATTATCCATACCCGGTAGCACAATCCATCAATACTGCCTCCATAGGAATGGAGTATCCGATGATTTGTTTTAACGGTGGCAGACCTAATAAAGAAGGAATAACCAATCCACAAACATGGGCATCTACGGTAGCTGTAATTATTCACGAAGTAGGTCACAATTATTTTCCGATGATCATTAACAACGATGAACGTCAATGGACGTGGATGGATGAGGGCATCAATTCATTTCTTCAGTATCGCACTGAAGTGGAGCGATACGAAAATTTTCCGCATTGGTGGGGAAGTGGTAAAAGTATCGCGCCATTTATGGTAGGAGATAAAAGTGTGCAGCGCCCCGTGATGACCAACTCGGAGCAAATCATTGAGTTTGGTGCCGAACAATATGCTAAAGTGGCCACCAGCATGAGCATCTTACGCGAAACGGTAATGGGGCCAGAACTTTTTGATAAGGCTTTCAAGGAATACGCTCAACGTTGGGCATTCAAACATCCAAAGCCTGCCGATTTTTTCCGCACGATGGAAGATGCATCTGCTGTTGATTTAGATTGGTATTGGAGAGGTTGGTTTTATTCTACCGATCACGTTGATTTCACTTTGGAAGATGTGAAATGGTTCAAAGTAAAAGCAGAGCAAACCAATCTGGAAAAGAAAAATGTAACGGTAAAGAAGGGAGATTTAACGGCAGACGCGTCTAAAAGCAAAACTGATTTCAGTAGTGGGCCACAGGAGTTTACCATGATCAATACGCCTGACGATAGATATGGTGAATTCCGAAGCAGGATTGATGACAAAGCTGTTCGACAAAAACTGGAAGGAAAAAACATCTATGAAGTCACGCTTAAAAATAAGGGAGGATTAGTGATGCCTGTGATTATAGAATGGACCTATAAAGATGGCACGAAGGAAACTGAAAAGATACCTGTTGAAGTATGGCGCACCAATGAACGTGAAGTGAAGAAAGTATTTGTGAAAGAAAAAGAGGTTGTCAACGTGGTGATCGACCCTAATCAAGACACAGCCGAGGCAGAATTATCTGATAACGTTTTCCCAAAAAAACCAGTTGAATCAAAATTCGATCAGCTGAAGAAAAATTGACTACCATTGCCACAGATTCACTGATTTATTTATCTGTGAATCTGTGGCATCATTGTGGTGACGCAAACAATTTCATCGCTCGTTCCATATCTACATTCCCACCCGACAGAATTATTCCGACTTTCTTCCCATTAAATTTTGATTGATCCTTTAGCACTGCCGCAAAGGGCACAGCGCACGAGGGTTCAATGATCACTTTTAATCGTTCCCAAATAAGGCGCATGGCAGCTATAATCTCGGGATCGGTTACTGTTATAATTTCTTTCACGTTTTCCCTGATAATAGGAAATGTTTTATCACCAAGTGTGGTAAGCAATCCATCAGCAACTGAATCAGATTGGGCTTCTTCTATTTTGCCACTCAACATTGAACGGTAAGCATCATCAGATCCTGCTGGTTCTCCAGCAATCACAATCGTCTTGGGTGAATAATATTTAGTGGCTAAAGCAGTCCCACTCAGTAATCCTCCTCCTCCAACAGGTACCATTATAATATCCAGACCGTGCACTTCTTCAAATAATTCTTTGGCTGCGGTAGCTTGCCCTGCTATGACATCATAATTATTAAACGGGTGAATTTCAGTCGCCCCTGTTTTTTTTACAACTTCGGCTAATGTCGATTCGCGCGCAACGAGTGTTGGTTCACATTCAAAAATCTCTCCGCCAAAAGCGCGAACACCTTTCTTTTTTATTTCCGGTGCTGTGCGGGGCATCACGATGTAGGACTTTACACCCATTAACTTTGCTGCCCGTGCCAACGCCTGTGCATGATTACCCGAAGAATGTGTAGCAACACCTTTAGCGCGATCATCTGGTGATAGCGAAAGTATCGCATTCATGGCTCCACGTGCTTTAAAAGCTCCTATCTTCTGAAAATTTTCGCATTTAAAATAAATGGAGCAGCCTGCAATTTCATTTATACTTCCACTGGTGAGGACAGGAGTATGATGAATATAAGGTTTAATTCGCTCGTGAACTTGTTCAATTGTTGATTTCGTGATCATCATTACTTCGCTTGATTTATTCGGGAATCTTATTAATTCAAGATTCAAAGTTCAAAATTAAGTCGACCTAATTTTGAATATTGAATTTGTAAAATTTGAATTCATTTAACCCACTTAACTTTATCTTCAACATTTTTTCTTCTTCCTTCGAGCAAAGCACCTTTTGGCATGCCAATATTCAAAAAGCCTAACAACTTATCTTCTTTTCCTAATCCAAAAAATTCTTTGGCCTCCTCAAAATTGGTAACACCTCCTGTACTTAAATAACAGCCGATGCTATAAGCAGTGGCCGTGAGATACATGTTTTCAATAGCACAAAAAACAGCGCCTACCTCCTCAACTTCGGGCACACCTTTTTTTTCATCGCGTTTCATCCCTATTGCAATAATATGTGAACATTCCATCGGCTTTGTCAAAAGGTTTTGATACCGCTCTTCCCTAAACGTTCCATCGGCAATTGTTACCTTTTTATAACACTCTCCCTGGAAGACAGCTAGCTTTTTCAGTCCATCCCCGGTAAACACAACAAAGCGCCATGGCTCTGTTAATTTATGTGTCGGTGCCCAATTAGCATTTTCGAGCATTTGTTGAACAATGGCGTCATCCACTTTTTCGCTTGTGTAGTCCTTTGGAAATACTGATCTTCTGCTTTTTATGAGTTGATTAAATGCCGCTACATCAAATTTCATCCTGATTTGGTTTTGTGGCTAATTTAGAGAATTGGCTATTTATTATAACCCAAATGATTTTTTTTAAATCCCTCATCCTATAAACCTATACCTGCAACATCGATTTTATTCCAATTTTTTTTTGCTAATTTGACTTTTGAATCAAGTCTATATGCGGTTTTTAATTCTTCTGTTGTTGGTAGCATCATGCGCCCCCATCTATGTTCCCACTACGCGCAATGTTCCTCTGCACAGAGGAGCCGGGGAGTTTCAGGGCTCCGTGTATCTTACAACTGGAGTGGATGTTCAGATGGCCTTTGCCCTTACGAACCACATTGGTGTAACAGGAAATTACAACATCCTCAGTCAGAATCAGGAACTGCCAACAGATACCTCAGTGCCAAACATGCCAACAAGTTTTCAGCGGAAAAATAATTTCGGTGAAGTCGGACTTGGTTATTTTCAAAGTACGCGCTCAAAGCGATTTGAAATTTATGGAGGTTATGGAATGGGTGAAGGCACCAGCTATGATAGTTATTATTTCTTTGCACAGAATTTTGGTGTGAAAGGGATTGTTTCTACTGGAAAGTATTCACGCTTTTACATACAACCTTCAATTGGCACCAACAACAAAAAATTTAACCTCGCTTTTACCATGCGGGTTTCCGCAGTTGAATTTTCGGAATTTAGTTCAGATGGCTTTACGGGTACTACGGTGACGAAAAATCCTAATGAGCCAATGCAGATCTTTGTTGAACCGTCTCTCACGGGCAAGTTTCCTTTGGCTGGAAATCTGTATGGCGTATTTCAATTAAATGTTAATGGCCCTATCCCTAGTGAAGTATATTTTGATTACGTGCCTCTTCAATTTGCAATAGGTATTCAACTCAAAGCCGGAGGTAGCTTGCGTTCACGTGTCTATTAAGCCACGGCTCGGCCTTTTCGATCTTACCATGATTGTGGTAAGTTTGGTAATTGGCATGGGTATCTTCAGAACACCTGTTGAAGTCGCACAAAAAGCACAATATCCTTCTATCTTTTTTGCAGCTTGGATCATTGGCGCAATTGTGAGTCTCTTTGGCGCACTTACCTTTGCTGAAATTGGTTCGCGATATCCTGTAGCGGGTGGGTTTTATCGGATTTTTTCTCATTGCTATCATCCTGCTTTTGCCTTTATGGTCAACTGGATGACTGTGATTTCAAATGCAGGGTCAACCGCCATTGTCGCCATAATTGGTGCCGAATACATCAACCCTATTTTATTTCCACAAGTTGACCATGACATTGGAATCAAGATCACCACGATCTCTGCGGTGGTGATTCTCTATGTTATCAATTTAGTAGGAATCAAAATGAGTGCGCGTGCCCTCAATGTGTTGATGGTGATCAAAATCAGTTTGATAGTACTTTTGATCTCTTCCATCTTCTTTGCTCCACCTGCTCCAGTAAGTACTACTGCGCTTCCCAATATGACAAACAGCGAAATGGTAAAAGCATTCTGGCTGTGTTTTGTTCCGGTATTTTTCACTTATGGTGGCTATCAGCAAACCATGAATTTTGGCAGTGATGTGCCTAATGCCAACCGTACCGTACCTCGCGCCATTGGGTATGGCATCGCCATTATTCTGGTTCTTTATCTTCTTGTAAATTTCACCTACTTCCGTGTGATGGGCTTTGAGGGCTTGCAAACTTCTACCACGCTTGCATCGGATGTAGCGGGCAAGGTACTTGGCGATTATGCTTTTAAAGTAATTGCAGTGATTATGTTTTTATCGGTGATGGCGTACGTCAATGCCTCCATCATGTCCAACCCGAGAGTGTATTATGCAATGGCCGAAGAGAAGGTACTACCAGCCATTTTCAAAAAAGTAAATGACCGCACACAGGTGCAAGAGTTTGCAGTTACATTCTTCGTGGGCTTCATGATCATTACTTTGTTTCTCACCTCATCCTTTAGCAAAGTGTTAAACTATGTAATGTTTTTTGACAGCATTGCCTTAGTGACGGCATCTGCTTCCATTTTTGTATTGCGCTATCGCGCGAAAAAAAGTGGTGAACAAAAAGATATTTATAAAATGAAGGGCTACCCGTGGTTGCCTGCTATCTTTATTATTACGTATTCACTTGTTAACATCAGCATTTTAATCTCTAATCCAGAGGCGTCCACCATCGGATTTATTTTATTTATTTCGGGGCTGCCGTTGTATTATCTTTTGAAGGAGTTAATTGCTCGATGATTATAGTCTTAAACTTCAAATTTGGTGTCACTAGCTGGTAGCTTGAAGCTAGCAGCAGGTAGCCAGTAGCTGATTTGTATTTAATTTTAACAACAACCTATGGATCTTTCCTACATTCTCAACGAACTTGGCGAAGAACGTGAAAACTACTTCAACGCAATTGCGCCACCGATTATACAAAGCAGCAATTTTGCTTTCAAAAATGTTGCTGACTTTCGCAAGGGATTGTCTGATGAATACTATTCCACACTGTATTCCCGCGGCAATAATCCTACGGTAGATATTCTTAGAAAAAAACTAGCTGCTCTTGATGGAGCGGAAGATGCTTTAGTGTTTGGAAGTGGTATTGCTTCAATAAGCATTCCTATTATTTCATTGCTGAAGCAAGGCGATCATGTGGTGAGTGTAGCCAAGCCTTATAGCTGGACGATTAAATTATTTGAAAAACTTCTCCCAAAATTTGGAATCACAACAACGTTTGTAGACGGAACAAAAATTGAAAATTTTGAAAAGGCTGTGCTCCCCAACACAAAACTTATTTACCTGGAATCACCCAATACATTCACCTACGAATTACAGGATCTGGAAGTGGTCTCTGCTTTCGCGAAAAGCAAAGGCATTGTAACTATGATTGACAATAGTTACTCTAGTCCGCTGTATCAGCAACCATATACAATGGGGATTGACCTTGTTGCTCAATCTGCCACAAAATTCATTGGTGGTCATAGCGATGTAGTGGCGGGCGTTGTCACAGGTTCGAAAGTAATGATCAAAAAAATATTTGATTCCGAATTTCTCAACATAGGCGGAAACATTTCTCCTATGAATGCCTGGCTGCTGATTCGCGGCCTGCGCACGTTGCCCTTACGACAAGAACGGATTTGCACCACCACAAAAACGATAGTCGAGTTTCTATCCAATCATACTAAAGTTGAAAAAGTAATATTTCCTTTTCATCCTTCCTTTCCTCAATATGAACTTGCCATGAAGCAAATGAAAAATGCGGGAGGGTTATTCAGTATTGTATTAAAAGAAAAATCCGCTGATGCGATTGAAAATTTTTGCAATTCTTTAAAGCATTTCTTCCTTGCTGTTTCCTGGGGCGGGTATGAATCGTTGGTGATTCCTGCTGTTGTTGGAATTAAGAAGGAGGATTTTGATCCCAATAATTTTGGTCACCGGGTTATCCGATTGTATGTGGGTTTGGAAGAGCCCGATTATTTGATTGCTGATTTGACTCAGGCTCTCGATTAGGCATTGGGACTTAGGCCATGCCTTCGCTAAAGCTTCGGCAGGCAAGTATTAGGACTTAGATATGGATAAGGCTGCAACATTAAAAGAACTCCAAACAATACCCAGCATTGGCAAAGCCTGTGCGATGGACTTATGGAAAATTGGCATTCGAAATATTGCCGACCTGAAAAATAAAAATCCCAAAGAACTTTATATTAAACTTAACGAGACAACTGGAGTTACGCACGACATCTGCATGCTTTATACATTTAGATGTGCTGTTTATTATGCTTCGACTAAAAAACCAGATCCTCAAAAATTAAAGTGGTGGTATTGGAAAGAAAAAGAATTTAAGGAATGACGAGTCGAAAATTTTTGGTGTATCCTTTGCCTACTGCTATCTGCCTATTGCCTATTTTTTAGAAACAACCTCTCCAACAAATCTCAATCCATCTAACGTAAGGTGAGGATCAACTGTATGAAAAAATCCTTTTAAGGAAGTGATCACAAACGAAAGTCCACCCGTTGCAATAGCAGGGCAATCTGTTTTTAATTCGTTGCGTATGGCTGCGACCATATTTTTTACCAAGCCTTCATAGCCAATCACGATACCAGATTGAATGGCCGTGACTGTGTTTGTACCTAATGCTGACGCTGGCATCTCCAATGGCACATCAAAAAGTTTGGCGGTATTTTGTGTAAGCGATTTTAAAGCTGTGCGTAAGCCAGGAACTATTGAGACACCTAAAATTTTTCCTTCAGCTGAAACGGTAGTGAAAGTCAAAGCTGTACCAAAATCAACCACTATACATGTTTGGTTGAACTTTGTATAAGCCGCCATTGCATTCGCTACCAGATCTGATCCTATCTCATAAGGATTTAATACCTGTATTGGAAGCTTTTTATAAACCATAGGGCCAAGTGTAATGGGTTCCTTCAAATAAAGCTGTCGAATAACACTCTTGACCTTTTCTGTAAGACCAGGAACCACGCTGCTTAACACGATGGTCTCCACGCGATCAACAGCAAGAGCGGCTTCCAGAAAGTAGTCGCGCATTTTTACACCATAGTAAAGTTCAGGCTGATTGGGCTTAGAAGGAATGCGCCAGATATGTTTCCATTGCTCGTTCGACCATAAACCAATGGTGATGTCGCTATTACCGATGTCGAATACGAGAAGCATTTGGCCAGAAATTTATCGGCTAATGTAACAAAAATAGCAGTCGAAAATTTCTTGGCTCGCTTAGTTGTCACCTCATCCCTAGCCCTTCTCCTGAAGGAGAAGGGAACAGCTCTTCGCACTGAGGTGAAGCATTTAAAACTCAATCTTATAACTCAAAATTGGTAACAGCGGCAATTGATACCACTTCTTAATTTCTGCAGATTGTGCATCAAAATATTGCCCGCCCAGGTTTTGATGATTTGTTACGTTTTGTATGTCCAGTGCAAGGGTTGATGTCGACCTGGCGCGATTGCGCTTCATGCTAAAGCGTAAGTCTGTTCGAAAATATCCTGGCAATTGCTCACTGTAAGCAAGGCTCTGTACGTATTGTGTATTGCCGTCCTGAACCGATTTTTCGTAATCAATCGGTGTTGTTCTCAATCCCCCACTGCTCAAGGCGCGAAGATTGATTCCGTAGGTGCGGTTCTTTGTTCCCGTTGAACGAAACTCTTTACCAGCAGTAAAGCTTACCGCATAATTTCCATTATAGCGTGTGTTGCGCCAAACATTATCCAACGCTTTATACTTAGAATCATATATAGAAGTTGAAAGCAAAAAGTATAAGTCTTTATGGGTGAATTGCTCAAATGTGAGCTCTAACCCATAGTTGCGTCCAACGCCTTTGTTTACCAGCGGGTCTGTGATATATCCGTCTTCATTATTTGTAAGTGCGATCGGACTAGTTACATCATCTTTAACAGGAATGTTGTATAAGCTTTGGTAGTAGGTCTCGGCCTTTACACGAAGATGCTTGGAAATGGCCCTGTCATAGGCCAGCACATAATGATGCGCTTTGGTGAACTTTAAATCTTTGTTGGGCTTATAGTAAGTACCATCTGCATTTACCACTTGTGCTTCATACGTTCCAACAGGTTGCATTTGACCATGCAACCCATAGCCAAAGCTAACCGACTGCTGTTCATTCAATTCATACTTCACAGATGCGCGCGGTTCAAGTGAAGAAGTATTATTGTTGGTTAAATGCAAGTAATGTAAACCAGCATTGAGACTAAATTTTTGCGTTACACGATAATTCCATTGAGAAAAAAACTGTACTGTAGTAGCTTGCCCTTTTGCATCAAGGGGTACGTCAATAGTTCCGGTTTCTTCATCCACCTCTTTTTGTTTTACATTATAAAAGTATTCGTTAAAGTATGCACCGGATCGGATGCTGTGGCGTGCATTGAACTTATGATTGAGCACAGAACTTATGGTGAACTTTTTATTGATGTTATTTTCCTGATAGGTCAGGTTAGGAATATAGTTGGCATCTAATTTATGCGCTGTAAAGCCATGATCATTGCCCGACATAACGACAGCGGATTGCAAATATGTACGGGGAGAAAGCGTGATGGCATGTTTTAATCCGGCAGCGCTTGTATTTGAGAAGTAATTGAAGTTGTAGCGGTCGTCTTCAGTCTCCCAATTGGAAGAATCTTTTTTTGCTGCGAGCTTCTGGTCGCTAAGCCCTCCAAATCCAAACAAAGAAAAGTTACCAGCCTTCTTTGTGGGGAAGTAAAAATTGTAGGACAAGTCCTGGAAATTAGTGATAGCATCGCCAACAGGCACACCAATGCTTGAAAGAACAGAAAGCGTAGAATACCGATAGTTGATTAGATAAGATCCTTTATAATTTTTTGAGAAGGGTCCTTCAGCGGCTATATCCATTCCTAAAAATCCTGCTTGCACAGTGTACTCTCTTTTTTCGTTGTTGCCTTTTCTAAGATTAAGATCAAAAACTCCTGACAACGCATTTCCATACTCGGCAGGAAATGCTCCTGTCATAAAATCTGAGTTAGTCAGCAACTGTGAACTTAGAATTGAAATGCCACCACCTGAACTGGCTACCCCTGAAAAGTGATTAGGGTTAGGAATATCCACACCTTCCATTCTCCAGATTAATCCGTAAGGCGAATTTCCTCTTATCGAAATAGTGTTGTTGCCATCGCTGGTTTGTACAACGCCAGCATAAGATGCCACCATGCGTGCAGGATCATTTACTGCGGCTGCATACTTTCTTGTTTCTTCAACGGAGAAGGTACGTGCGCTAACGGTGGCCATATCATTCAATGGTTTGTTCTTTTCAACATCCGGCCTGATCACAATTTCATCCATCTGTACAATGTCTTCATTGATAGGAATATTCAATACTACCTCCTTGCCCGAGTTGACAATCACGTTTGGCAGCGTAATGTCTTTGTAGCCTATAAAAGAAATTTTCAACGCGTGATTGCCAACCGGAACTTTTATCAGTTTAAAATTTCCATCCGGGTCAGTGGTGGACCCAATCATTGGATCGGAATTAACAATGATTACCGTTGCCCCTGGCAATGGGGATTTTGAAACTTTGTCAATTACGCTTCCGCGGATGGTTTGGGTGAGGGATTGCGAAAAAAGTTCTGACGTTGTATTAATCAAAACGAATAGAATTAGAATTTTTTTGAAGGGTGCCATAAAACATTTTTTTACAAGTCTTTTCCTGTTTTGAGGATACGACAGTTTAGAGCAGATATACCCCTATTCCGACTAAGTCATTTTTCGGTTATTAGTCTTTTCGAACGAAGCGATAGCGGAGTGAGAAATCTTACCAATCAGTTGGGAATAAACTCTAAAGAAGATTTCTCGCAATACTATGAGTGCATTGGAACAAAGTGAGCGCGCTCGAAAGGACTAATTCTAATCCGTGGTCTGTGTCTCCACTGACCTCTTGCACAATAGTCTTTTCGAACGAAGCGATAGCGGAGCGAGAAATCTTACCAATCAGCTGGGCACAAAATCTATAGAGGATTTCTCGCAATATTATGAGTGCATTGGAACAAAGCGAGCGCGCTCAAAAGGACTAACGCTAATCCGTGGTCTGTGTCTCCACTGACCTCTTGCACAATAGTCTTTTCGAACGAAGCGATAGCGGAGTGAGAAATCTTACCAATCAGTTGGGCACAAAATCTGCAGAGGATTTCTCGCAATATTATGAGTGCATTGGAACAAAGGGGAGCGCGCTCGAAAAGACAAATTCGTACCCGTGGTAAAAAATTCTTACAAAAATCTCAACCCAACTTTTGCACCCCACCACATCTTGAGGTTGACACTATTTGAGAAAGTCTCTTCGTGAATTATTTTTGGTTGATAATTTGTAAACAGATCCGGATAATCTGTATAAGTTGTTTTAGTCAGATAGCCGTTGAGAGTTGCTCCTATTGCAATAGAGAATTTATTAGCTAGCTGAAAATCAAAGCCTGTATAAAGTTTATTTAAGAGACTTAACTCCTCAGAAAAACTTCCATTTTCAACATGCTGCGATGTGAGATCAAAATTTAAAGACAACCATTTCTTGAGCTTTGGTGCGGTCCCAATGCCGTACCCAAAAGTCCACACATTTTGTCCATCTATTGTTTGCTCTGGCATCATCCCGGCTGATAGAATATTATAGAATTGACGCACTCCTGTGCGAAAAGCCAGGTTCGTATAAAAAATTTCGTCTGCCGAAACCTCAATTTTGTGATAGCCCGTTTTTACAAAACTTACCAACCCCAATGGCACGCCCCCTAAGCTATCGGCATAATTAAAAATGCCAATCTGGGTGCCTTTCACATTTCTTCCATGATTAAAGAAGGCGGATATCTGTGATCCCGATATTTTCTCCGTAGCAATATTGGTGAGCCCCGCTATTTGAGATCCTTTATAATCTCCCAGCTGCACATTGCCAAGCCCTGCTATCTGCACACCATAAGACGGTCCATTTGCAAAATTGACTAAGCCAGCGACCAACACACCATCAGCAGATTTGAGATTTACATTTGTGCCTCCAGTAACTTGCACACCTCTGGCTTCACCAAGATTTACATTCGCAAAGCCTGCAAATTGGGCAGCCTTTACATCGCCTCTGTTAAGATTAAAGAAACCTGCGCCTTGTCCACCGTAAACATTGCCACCGACAACATTGCCAAACCCGGCCACCTGCAGGAAGCTTACATCACCACGATCAACATTGAAGAAAAATCCTAATTCAATTTGCTTGGTGCCCAATGAATAGCCACCTAGAATATTGATCGAATAATCATTGATCACATTACCACTGAGTCTTCCATTTGATCCTATAAAAGGAAGAAACGAAATCTGAATATCGCGATACAAGGTGTCGCTGATGTTTTGCACATTCGCCTCCGACCCATAGGGAAAGTTTGTGATTTTCTCTTGCTGAATAGTTGAATCCGGAGCACTGGTTGACTTGGCTTCTACCTTCACCGAATCTTTGCCAACGGGAGAGATTGAAATATTGAGGTATTGATTTCCTGGTGAAGTAATGGTGACAAGAGTATCGCGATAATCTTTTTTGCTGATCGATAGCGAAGCTGCCGAGTCCTTTTTATCAAACTTGATTTTATAAAAACCAAATTGATCGGTAACAGCAGAAGAGAGAGTGTTTTTGTTGTACACACTTGCATCAGGGATTTTCTCTCCCGTCTTTTCGTCTTCTACATAGCCACTAAGAACAACAACGGTTGTTTCCACTTTCGGAGGTGGTGGAGCTTGCGTAAGAATGAGGTATCCGTTTTTCTCTTTATAGTTTTTTGTTTCTTTAAAGATGGCGTTCAATGCATCGCGCACGGTTTTGCCAACGATATTCAGTGTTACGGTTTCACTATCAGAAATGATGGAAGAGTTGTATGAAAAAGAAAAATTTCCCTGCTGCGCAATTTTGGCCAACGCAACGGAAAGCTTTTCATCCTTAATTGAAATCTTAATTTTTCGCTCTAAAATGGGTATCGTTTTACTTTGGCCGAACGAGTGAACGCAAGAAAGACTTACCAATAGAAATGAGTAGAGTAATCTCATGCAGAAATCAGTTAGCACATCCTTTGCCGTCCAATAAAATTTCATCGCCTTGTCGGGTGATGGACAAGCCCATCGTTTCTGCTATTACCTCTACAATCGTTTCAGGATTGTCTTCTTTGAAGTTGGCTGTAAGCCGGCAGTTATGCAGGTCTTTGTTGATCAGTTTGATTTTAGAATCATACACATCATTCAACAGGCTAATGACCGCAGCCAGATCAGTGTTGTTGAAGCTGAACACTTTTGTTTTGTATGCCAATGTATTAGTGTCAATTTTTTCGATGCGCTGAAACTCTTTTGTCTTTTTGCTGTAGATACCCTTTTCACCAGCCTTTAGGGTTAAGCCATTATCTTTTAGTGTATAAAACTGTACTTCTCCTTCGGTAACAACAATTTCAATCGTGTCTTGATCAGGATATGATTTTAAGTTGAACTCCGTGCCAATGTCGCGCACAAGGATTTCACCTGTTTCAATTACAAACGGTTTGTCTTCTTCATGCTTCACTGAAAAGAAAGCTTCGCCCTTCAGTTTAACTCTGCGTGTTTTTTCCTTCGCGTTGTATTCAAAGCTCAACTCACTTTTCTTGTTGAGAAAAGCCATGCTGCCATCCGGCAACGTGTCTTGCACAGTTACCTTATCCGATGTCACGGCAAAAATTTCCACCGGAACATCTCTCCATTGATAAATGGTATACCCAACCCCTAATAAGAAAATAACTCCCGCAGCTATTCTCAGAGCTGACCAGTATCCGGGTTCAACTTTAAACTTTAAACTTTGAGTTTTAAACTTTGAATCAGAACTCTGTCCCAACCGTTGTCTTACCCGCCTCCACGCAGCATCTGTATCAAACTGAATTTGCACATTGGCCGAAGCTGCCTTTTCAAAAATTGTTTTCAGTTGATCATAGTATTTCTTATTGGCATCGCTTTCACGCGCCCATTGCTCCACCTGCAGTTGTTCCTCTGCAGTCGCCTCTCCTGCCAGCACTTTGCCAATCAAATCATCCATATCGTCAAACTCCCTTTCCATTCCCAGATTAACTCTTCATTTTAAAAGTTGCAGAACTACCTCACCCCATCCAAACTTTATCTGTCTTAAAGATCGCAGAGCCCCTCTCCCTAAGGAGAGGGAAGCGCAAATCTTTCGATCATTCACATGCAGAAGGGGTGAGGTCGTTTCCATCATACAATCCAGTCTTTCATAAAAATTAAAAACAACGGCAGATAATCCTTTAGTTGACCCCGCATGATTTTCAGTGCCTTACCCATGTGGTTCTCAACTGTCTTAATTGAAATGTTCAGGTGCTCAGCAATCTCAACATACTTCAATTCTTCAAAGCGACTTAGTTGGAACACAAGACGGCATTGCTCGGGCAGCGCCTTCATGGCTTCATAAATTTTTTCTTCCAGCTCAGATGAGATCACTGATTGGGCCACGGCCTCGTGCGTGGGTTCTCCTCCGGCCATTTCAAATGCCGCATGCTGTTGCTTTACTTTTTCATGTTTGATCACATTGAGGCAGGCGTTGCGCACCATCCGATACAAGTATGCCTTCAATGAAGTCTGAATTTCAATGCTGTTCCTTTTCTCCCATACCGAAATAAAAGAAGTCTGCACCACCTCTTCCGCTTCGTCTTTGTCATTGAGAAACGAGTAGGCGTAGGTGCAAAGCGGTCTATAAAAAGTCTTAAAAATCATCTCAAAAGCAGTTTCCTTGCCCTCCTTAAGCTCCAGATACATGTGTTGCTCGAGTAAATCCACTGCTTTTTTAATGATTCAGTGCAATTTACGGTTTTAGCGCTCTGAGGTTATGACAACCGTAAGAACTTTTACCCCTATGGGTGGTTGGAAATAGTTGATTGTAGATTTTGAGGAGGATCATTAACCTTGAGAGCTCTTAATACACTTAACCTTTGGAAAAAGCTATATTGGATAGTATCCGTTGGTGAATATATATCGGACGTTGATTGCAAGGTTTATTAATGATTTAAGAGTTATCAAAAAGACGTAAATTGAGGGATGATTCAACGAATATATATTGACACTTCTGTTATTGGTGGATATTTTGACGAAGAATTCGAATTCTATACAAAATTATTCTTTGAAATGGCGGAGCAAGGAAAGTTTAAGATGATACTCTCCGACATATTAGCAACAGAACTAAATGGAGCACCTGAAGAAGTATTGACTTTCTATCAATCGATTCCAAAGACTCAAATTGAGTATGTTGACCAGACTGAGGATTCTATTCAATTGGGAGAAGCATACTTAAATGAGGGTGTTGTTGGGAAAACTAGTCGGACTGACTGTAGGCATATTGCCTTAGCGACACTCGTTAATGCTGATATTTTAGTTAGCTGGAATTTTAAACACATTGTAAACATTACAAGAATTAGAGGCTACAATTCGGTTAATATAAAAAATGGGCATCGCGCTTTAGAAATAAGGACACCAAGAGAAATTTTAGAGTTATGAAAACAGAAGCAAAGACAAAAAAGACTTTTGACGCTGTTGCGTTTATGAGAAAACGGAGAGAGGAAATTTCAAAAGAGATTAAAGGAATGACCCCTCAACAAGAGATTGAATATTTCAAAAAAAATGCGGTTCAATTAAAAACTAAGAAATGAGAAGTATGCTGCTCCGCCTTAGTATCCACCAATTGCCCAACGACTAAAGCAATAAAAACGAGTGTGCAGTCTATGCAACCTTGTTTGTAGGTGATCTTCCCGCTTTCATCCGCACAACATCAACGATGGCTAATGGATATTTTTGACGAGAGGTAGCTTAAAATAGCGTCTCCGATTTAAAGAAAACCACTTGGCTACTTTTTTAATTATTTAACTTCTTTTGTATTCCTCTGATTTCCTTAAGTATACTTTTTTGCTCCTTGTCTTTTGTTCGAAATGCTTATTGCCAGTTTTCTTCTATAGTTATTAATATCGTTTATCAAATGATTATCATAGTCAGAAAATGAAAAACCGTAAATGACTAAATCGTTTTTAGCCATTTGAAAAGATTGTCTGCAAAAACCCAAATAAACACTTTCATTTATGGTCTTTTCTTTTAATTCAGACTTTCCCTCAGAAACGAAAATCGGAATATCACCATTTTGTATTTTACCTTTAACCCAGATTATGCATTAGAAATGTAATTGGCTGATTATCACACTAGAATTCCTAATGCATAGCATTAGGAAATATTGAGTTTATCATTCTGATTTCCA
>JAYVBN010000393.1:0-3183 GCA_043750455.1 Bacteroidia bacterium
TGACGGCCTTTTTCCGATATTTGCAATCCCTTTTTAAAAGGCTCTAAAAATCAAAATTATGGCACGAGTTTGTCAAATTACAGGAAAAAGGCCGATGTCTGGTAACAGCGTATCGCACGCGAACAATAAAACCAAGCGTAGGTTCTATCCAAATCTTCATACAAAGCGTTTTTTCGTACCTGAAGAGGGAAAATGGATTACCTTGAAAGTATCTACAACTGCCATCAAAACAATCAATAAAAGAGGTATTTCTTCTGTATTGAAAGAAGCAAAGGCAAAAGGCGTATTCACCGAATAATATCTAATAGAAATGGCAAAGAAAGGAAATAGAATACAGGTGATTTTGGAGTGCACTGAGCACAAAAACAGCGGTCTGCCTGGCATGAGCCGTCACATTACAACCAAAAACCGCAAGAACACAACCGAGAGAATTGAACTTAAAAAGTACAATCCGGTGATGAAAAAATATACTCTTCACAAAGAAATTAAATAACCATGGCAAAGAAAGTAGTTGCTTCCCTTAAGAAAACCGATGGCAAAAGTTATGCTAAAGTAATACGTGCTGTAAGGTCAGAGAAAACTGGTGCCTATACCTTTCGCGAAGAAATTGTAGCTGCAGACTTGGTGAAAGAAACTTTGGCAAGGAAATAATCCTTTTTATCTTAAATATTATTTAAAGTCCCCTCGGGGACTTTTTTTGTTTCCTGACTATTGCTCAACTTCCAAAATCAAAAGCTCAAGCCATGTCCATCTTAAGTAGCCTGTTTTCAAAAGAAAAGAAGGAGACCCTAAACGAAGGCCTTCAAAAGACTAAAGAGAGCTTCTTCAGTAAATTAGGCAAAGCCATAATAGGCAAGTCCACAGTAGACGAAGAGGTGCTTGACAACCTGGAAGAGATCCTTATATCGTCTGATGTGGGTGTTGATACCACTTTAAAAATAATTGCACGCATTCAGGCAAGGGTAATGCGAGACAAATATGTTGGAACTGCGGAGTTGGACAGGATTTTGAAGGAAGAAATTGCCGCCTTGCTAGCCGAAAGCCAATCCGCTGATCTGCCGGATTTTGAAACACCTTCTGACAAGAAACCTTATGTGATGATGGTGGTGGGGGTGAACGGAGTTGGAAAAACTACTACAATTGGAAAACTTTCAGCCCAGTTCAAAAAGAAAGGGAAATCTGTCCTGCTCGGTGCAGCTGATACCTTCCGCGCAGCAGCCGTGGAGCAATTAAAACTTTGGGGTGAACGAGTTGGCGTACCTGTGGTGGCTTTAGGGACGAATGCCGACCCCTCGGCCGTAGCATTTGAAGCTGTGAAGAAAGGAATAGAAAGTGGTGCCGACATCATCATTATAGACACAGCAGGAAGACTGCACACCAAAGTGAACTTGATGGCTGAGCTTTCAAAAATAAAACGAGTGATTCAAAAGGTAGTGCCCGATGGGCCACATGATATATTGCTTGTATTGGATGGAAGCACCGGACAGAACGCAATTGTACAGGCAAGAGAGTTTACTAAAGCAACCGAAGTGAGTTGTTTAGCGATAACTAAACTAGATGGCACAGCCAAAGGTGGTGTTGTAATTGGTATCTCTGACGAATTTAAAATTCCCGTAAAATATATTGGTGTTGGCGAAAAGGTGGATGACCTTCAGGTTTTTAACAGTCTAGAGTTTGTGGACTCGTTGTTTAGGAAATAACTGCTTTGTCTTAATTCACAACATAACGAAGCTTTGGCGTATGATTTCTTTCAACAATTCAATATTAGCATGCATCTCATTCATTTTGTTTTGTGGATGCGCCAGTCTAACTGAAAAAAAAGATCCAACCAGACCAAATATCATAGTTGTACTAGTTGACGATATGAGATGGGACGAGTACACAGTGGCAGGGCATAACTACATTATAACTCCGAATATAGATCGTATTGCCAAAGAAGGAGCGAATTTTAAAAATGCCTTTTGTACTACGCCCTTATGTTCTCCCAGTCGTGCAAGTTTTCTTACAGGAAAGTATGCGCACACGAATGGCATTATTGATAATCAAGCACGAGATTCTCTAAGCCATACACTAGAGACATTCCCAAAACAACTCAATGAAAGTGGTTATTCTACTGCCTTCATCGGCAAATGGCATATGGGCAATGATAATACGAAGCGCCCCGGCTGGGACTATTGGGTTTCATTAAAAGGACAGGGCGAAGCAGAGAATCCAAATTTAAATATCAATGGTCAGGAACAACAGGTGCCAGGATACGTTACCGATATCCTTACAGATCATTCGTTGAAATTTATTCGGCAAGAAAGAGAAAAACCCTTTTTACTTTATCTATCGCACAAAGCACTTCATCCCAATGTAATACAGCGTAATGATGGCAGTGTGGCCGACATCGGTTCAGGCGGATTTGTTCCGGCTCCTCGACATAAAGGCATGTATGATAGTAATGTGTTTTCACGAAGACCTAATCATGGAGTGGCTCCGCTTGATAAACCAGCATTAGCTCGACAGATTGAAGATTTACCACCACTTGGTTCGGCAACAGCCACAAAAGAAAAAACGATACAGGAAAGAGCAGAGATGCTGATGGCTGTGGATGAAGGGTTGGGGCTATTGATGAAAGAACTGGAAGATCGGGGTGACCTGGATAACACAATTATTGTATTCACCAGCGACCACGGATTTTGGTATGGAGAACATGGCCTGGATGAAGAAAGAAGACTGGCCTATGAAGAATCTATTCGTATCCCTATGTTGATTCGTTATCCACCCTTGATTACGGCAGGACTTGTGCCCGAAAAAATGATCTTAAGTATTGATCTGGCTCCAACACTTTTAGAAGTCGCAGGGCTCAAAGCAGGATCAGACCTTCAAGGCAGATCATTATTGCCTCTCTTTAACAACTCTGCGAAAGATTGGAGGACTTCATGCCTAATAGAGTATTACAGTGATACTGTTTTTCCACGTATCCGAAACATGGGATATGTGGCAGTCAGAACGGATCGTTACAAATACATTCACTATCTGGAGTTGCGGAATATGGATGAGTTGTATGATCTACAACAAGATCCATATGAGTTAAAAAATATAGTCAATGACGCTGATGCGATTGAGATTTTGACGCTAATGAAAGAAGAGTTAAATAATCAGTTGTTAAAAACCGGTTATCCAAAATAGTTTCGGCAA
>JAYVBN010000394.1:0-2220 GCA_043750455.1 Bacteroidia bacterium
AGGAAATAGTTGATAGCGTGGAAGTGATATGGCCTGATGGCAAGTATCAATTGCTTACCAAGGTGAAGTCAAATCAAGTTCTGAAACTGGATTATGCATTGGCGATTGAGCCTGTGAAAAGTGAGGTAACGACTGCTCCAACTCTGTTTGAAGAAGTGACTAATCTTTCTGGAGTAAATTATGTTCATCAAGAAAATTCTTTTGTTGACTTTAAAGTTCAACCCATTCTTCCGCACATGCATTCGCGGAATGGACCAGGTGTAGCAGTAGGTGACGTAAACGGAGATGGCCTCGAGGATTTTTATGTTGGTGGTGCCTTGGGACAAGCAGGAGGAATGTTCTTGCAGAACCAGGAGGGTAAATTTGAGCCAAAGCCAATTGCGAGCAGCGATACACTTTCTGATGACCTGGGTGTATTACTTTTTGATGCGGACAACGACAGCGATTTGGATTTATATATTACAGCTGGCGGTTCAGAATATCCGAAGGGATCAGAATTATATAAGGACTACTTATATCTGAATGATGGGCATGGGGAAATGAGTTTATCTACCAATGCTCTTCCACAGATGTCTGCTAGCAGGTCTTGTGTAGTGGCAGGTGATTATGATAGAGATGGTGACCTCGATCTTTTTGTGGGTGGGCGGGTTTCACCAGGAGAATATCCGAAGGCGGCAAAAAGTTATTTACTAGACAATAATGGAAAAGGCCTTTTCAAGGAGGCAAGTCAGGATTATTTTTCGGGGAAAGAATTAGGTATGGTATGTTCTGCTTTATGGACTGACTACAACAATGACGGATGGTTAGATTTAATTTTGGCAGGTGAATTTATGTCTATAAAATTTTTCCGGAACGAGCAGGGAAAATTGATTGATGCGACAGATGAAACTGGATTGGAACATACATCGGGTTGGTGGAATAGTTTGGTGGGTGGTGATTTTGATCAGGATGGAGACACTGACTATATAGCAGGAAATCGTGGAATGAATTCGCACTTTCACGCTTCTGAAAACGAACCTCTCTGTATTTATGCAAATGATTATAATAAAGACGGACTTCTCGATCCAGTGATGAGCTATTACGTGCAAGGTATAAAGCACATTGGACACCCTCGCAGCAATCTGGTTGAACAGATTAACAATATGCGAGGAAGATTTCGTACGCATACAGATTATGCGAATGCCACCTTTGAAGAGTCATTCACTCCTGAGGAGTTGTCTGAAGCATATGTTGTTTGTGCGCAACGGTTTGAAAGTAGTTATATTGAAAATTTGGGAACGGGTAAATTCAAAATTTCATCGCTACCCATCGAGGCTCAATTCTCTCCCGTCTATGGGATCGTAACAGGAGACTACAACGATGATGGAAATCTGGATGCTTTACTCGTGGGCAATTCTTATTCCACCGAAGTGATTTCTGGACGTGATGACGCATCCATAGGATTGTATTTGAAAGGAGACGGGACGGGAAATTTTCAATCAGTGAATATTGAAGCCAGCGGATTTTTGGCAGATGGCGATTCAAAAGGTATGGCAACATTGATTGGAGCCGAAGGGAGAGAAATGGTAATTGTTGGGAATAACTCAGACCGCGCCCGGGTCTATTCAACAAAGGTTAAGGAAAAATTTTACAAAGCGAATAATTCTGATGCGTATGCAATGGTAACCCTTAAGAGTAGAAAAGTTTATAAGCACGAATTTTATTTTGGCTCTACTTACCTTTCGCAGTCTTCACGGTCATTTAAATTGGGATCGCAAATTATTTCTTTTAGAGTATTCGATTCCATGGGAAAGGAAAGGCCTTGATTTAGATCATACACTCAAAAGGAACATCCGATCATTTACTTGTTAGAATCAGTGTCCTGCTTTTAGAAACAAATAGAATCACTGCACCAAGTAAAATTAGTGGAATGCACAAAACCTGACCTTTATTTATCCCAAGCCCAACTATAAATGACGATTGATCTTCTTTTAAAAATTCATACATAAATCGAATACCCCAGAACATTATCATGCAAAAGCCAGCTATTCTACCTGCTGGTAAATTCAGCTTGTGTTTATTCCAATACCAAAACAGCAGTGCAAGAAGTAGAAGGGAGGAGAAGGATTCGTAAAGCTGGACAGGATGGCGGGCAATACCAATAGTACCTACTCTTACTTCGAAATCTCCATTTGGCTCATTGAAAATTGTGTAATTCAGGGGCTTAGTTCCAGGCTCATA
>JAYVBN010000395.1:0-2362 GCA_043750455.1 Bacteroidia bacterium
TTCGCTTGGAGCTGCTGGTCGTTTTGGTTTTGGCGATGTGCAATGGATGACGGCAGGAAAAGGCGTGCAACATTGTGAGATGTTTCCACTGCTTAATAAGGATAAAGAAAATCCGCTTGAGCTGTTTCAAATTTGGCTCAACTTACCGAAGTCGAAAAAATTAGCTGACCCACACTTTGCCATGCTCTGGAATGATATCATTCCGGAATTTACTTCCATAGACGAAAATGGAAAAACCACCCGTGTTCGCGCGATCGCTGGAAACATAGATGCGATAAAAGCACCTGACCCAGCGCCAAACTCGTGGGCGGCTGATGATCAGCACGAAGTTGCTATCTGGACAATAAAATTGGAAGCTGGCGCAGAATGGAACTTGCCAATTGCTTCGTCCACTGTTAATCGCTCCCTGTATTTCTATAAGGGTGAATCCATTCAAGTTGAGGAAAAGAATTTCACTTCGCATCAGGCAATTGAACTTCATGCCAACCATGAGGTAATTCTAAAAAATGGATCTACTGAAAGTTATCTGCTCTTGCTGCAAGGCAGGCCTATCAACGAGCCAGTTGTACAACACGGACCTTTTGTAATGAATACCCAGCAAGAGATACAACAGGCGATGACAGAGTATCAGCAAACTGAATTTGGAGGATGGCCTTGGCCCAGCTACGAACATGTTCATCCAAGAGAGAAGAGCCGCTTTGCCAGATACCCGGATGGTACTGTGGAAGTAAGGCCATGAAGGGGTACTCTTGTTGGGTAAAATAGCTTACTACTCAACCTGTGAAATACATTTTAAGTAATTGTGTATCTTATTACCGCGGAAATATTTTATCTTTATAAAGTTCGCATCTCCTAACCTAACCTAACCTAACCTAACCTTACTACTATGACATCTGCTGCCAAATCCTTGTACTACTTTGGGTTCTATCTTTTGATCCTTGGTATTACACTTACGGTATTCCCAAATATTTTACTTTCACTATTTCAAATTGCCGAAACCTCAGAGGTTTGGATTAGGGTGTTGGGCTGTGTTGTCTTTGGCATTGGTCTGTATTATGTATTTATGGCACCATCAAATAACACGTTATTCCTTACACTATCAGTTTATGTGCGGTTCTCTATCTTACTTTGGTTCATTGTTTTCGTTTTGATGGGCTGGGCACCTGCTCAGCTTATCTTGTTTGGATTAGCTGATGCAGCAGGCGCTGCCTGGACTTATTTGTCTATGAAGAAGTGATTAGGCGATCTAAATATGTGTATCTTACACATACTTTATTTGATAAGTTCATGATTCGATCTGTTTGTTTTTTTCTATCGCTACTTCCGCTTTATACATATGCTCAAACAGATTTGGTGTTAGCCAAAACATTTCGATCTCATGGGTTGAATGATACCCATACGGTATTCATGGAAAACGAAGGAAGCCCGCTTCCCGGTGAAGATGAGGCTACCTACGCCATTACAATTACGGTTACTGATATTCGCAGCAAGGAAGGCGTTATTCGATTCAAGTTTTATGATGATGCAACGCCATTTCCACATGATAAAGGTTTTTTGCGAATAGTAGTGCCAAAATCCGAAGTGGTCGGCACCACTTTTACAGCCACCTACTATGGCTTTACCTCCAAAGAAATGGGAATTGCCCTGCAGGACGATGAGAACAATAATTGGGAATTAGACTTCGGTTGGTTTTTCCCCAAAGAAGGTCACGCATTCTCCGACTATCATCATACATCTCTTCGAAGCCCTGTTTACTCAGATTTCCGTTTTTTGTTAACCGGAGACAAGCAGGTGACCATGAAGATGAAGTATTATTAGAGGTTATGCTCTGGTTAATTTAACAGAAATCATTAATGGATCGTTGCAACCAATGGTATCTCAATTGGTAAATTCACAGAAGCTAGAATAAAACTTCATTGTAGATTGAAAGAGGAGCCTTCTTAAGTTCCCACAAATCGTAGGACTTTGAATTTTTTAACAGTATTTATTCACCACATGACTCCATACAAACTCTTTCTAAGTTACTTCCTTACCTCACTTGTTTTCTTTGCGGTTGACATGTTATGGTTGGGTCTTCTCGCTAAAGACTTTTACAGAAAGCATCTGGGCGGGTTTTTATCTGATCGGGTAAACTGGACAGCAGCAATCATTTTCTATTTGATTTTCATCGTTGGTATCTTTGTTTTTGTCATCCTGCCTGCAGTTGAAAAAAGCTCCCTGCTTAAAGCGATCGGGCTTGGAGCATTTTTCGGTTTTATCACCTATGCAACTTATGATCTTACCAACTTGGCAACGCTCAAAAATTGGCCGCTTACAATCGTCATTGTTGATATGGCCTGGGGGGCAGTTCTAACGGCTATTG
>JAYVBN010000396.1:0-5457 GCA_043750455.1 Bacteroidia bacterium
GGATCACAGCCTTCTTGATCCACTCATTCACTATCCAGTCTTGACCTGCAGGTTCAGCTACTCGCACTTTCCCCTTGTCTAACAATTCTATCACTTGGCGAATACCAGCTTTTACCTCCTCTTTCTTTAGAAGCTCCCGATCGAGCCAGGCAGTTTCAATCAATTCTTTCAATTCCATTTAGCTTTACTTTTATATCGAATCGCAATAATACTCAAAGATTCAAAATTCAAGATTCAAAGTTTTAGTTACAGAAAGTTATTTCAATCTTGAACCTTATATTCTGAAGATTTTCAGGTCTACAAAAATGAAGAAAAGAACAATCGTCTTAGCCTCCGTTTTAAAGCCTGTAGATGACACCCGAATGTTCGAAAAATTCGGCATCAGCCTAAGCGATTCTGGAGACTATCAAGTTGTGATTATTGGCTATCCTTCCAGCATCAAACCCGCTTATCCAAATATCGATTTCTTACCTCTTGATTCATTCAAAAGGTTAAGTAGTCAAAGACTGCTGGCACCGCTTAAAGTATTCTTAAAAATATGTAAAGTAAAACATGATATATTGATAGTTAATACCCATGAATTGTTGATAGTTGCCTTGCTTAACAGAATAATATTTGGCGGCAAAATTATCTATGATATTCAAGAGAATTATTACCGAAATATTCTCTATACCGATGCTTTTCCAAAATTGTTAAAACCCATTTTAGCGCTTTGGGTACGTGCCAAAGAGAAGCTGACCTCGCCCTTCTTTCATTGGTTTTTTCTGGCTGAAAGAGGCTATGAAAAAGAGTTCAGTTTTACTCGAGAAAAAGTGACGGTGCTTGAGAACAAGCCCAGGATCACTAAGCATCTGAAAAGGGAAAAACTGGTTGGTAAAACAAACCTTCTTTTCAGTGGCACTCTCGGAGAAAGTACGGGACTCTTTAAAGCCATCAGCTTAGCTAAAGACCTTCATCAATTGGACAAAACCATAACTCTTCACATCATAGGGTATGCAGCAAAACACGAAACTTATGTGAAGATAATGAATGAGATTTCCGGGTATGATTTCATAAACATGACGGGCGGAAATCACCTGGTGCCGCACGTTGAAATTATGGAAGCGATCATGAAAGCTGACTTTGGGATAATTGCTTATCCACCTTCACCTCACACCCAAAACTCTATGCCAACCAAACTGTATGAATATGTGGCGTCTAAACTTCCCATTCTGCTTCTGGATCACAAACCCTGGGTTGAGTTCTGCCAAAAGTACGATGCCGCAATAGTTTTAGGCGATTTAAAACCCGCAGAATTGCTCTCCAAAATGAGGACCATAGCTTTCTATACCAAAGAGCCTAATCAGGTATCATGGATCTCAGAAGAAATAAAGTTGCTATATCTACTCCGTAAAATTTGAATCTAAATTATTTTTTAGATTAGTCTAAATTTTATAGTTTTGTGTCAAACACAGGCTATATGCTTAGTCTTACAGAAGAAAATTACCTGAAAGCTATTTACCATCTATCCGATGGTGGCACAAAATCGGTTCTGACAAACGAATTAGCAGAAGCGATGAATACCAAGGCTGCTTCTGTAACCGATATGATCAAAAAGCTTTCCGTAAAGGAAGTAATCACTTATGAAAAGTATTATGGAGTAAACGTGACTAACTCTGGCAAAACGGAAGCACTTCAAGTTATTCGCAAGCATAGGCTCTGGGAGACTTTTTTAGTACAAACCCTTGGCTTTAACTGGGACGAAGTGCACGAAGTAGCGGAACAATTGGAACATATTCATTCCGCTCGTCTTATAGACAAGCTTGATGAGTTTTTGGGATTCCCCAAGGCTGATCCACACGGAGATCCAATTCCTGACGGAAAAGGAAGGATAAAAGCACCGCCTCAAATATCATTAGACCAACTAAAGGAAGGATATCAGGGAACAATACTAGCGGTAAAAGATTCGGACTCTAACCTCTTGAAGTACCTCGATAAAATTGGTGCCAAGCCTGGAATGAAAATCAAAGTGACCGGCAAAGAAGAATATGATGAATCGATGGAGGTACAAATCGGAGAAAAGAAAGTCTTTATCTCAAAAGAAGTATCCCATAACATTTTAGTAACGCAATAGCATAGCAATGAATAGTTATAGTGCCGTTAATACCGGCCAGTCGAACAGACAGGGAAAATCGTTAAGCGAAGTAAATGCCTCCGTTGATACCAATCGCAAAGGCTGGCGAAAGCTATTTGCTTTCATGGGCCCTGCCTACCTGGTTAGTGTTGGCTATATGGATCCGGGCAACTGGGCAACAGATATAGCGGGGGGAAGCATGTTTGGTTATACATTGATTTGGGTGCTATTGATGTCGAATATAATGGCGCTCTTACTGCAAAGTTTAAGCGCAAGACTTGGTATTGTACGTCAGCTTGATCTGGCACAAGCCTCGCGAGCAACATTTCCTCCTGTCGTCAATTTTACACTTTGGATTTTAGCAGAATTGGCAATTGCAGCCTGCGACCTTGCCGAAGTGCTTGGGATGGCAATAGGATTACAGCTATTATTTGGTTTGCCCTTAGTCTGGGGTGTTAGTTTAACTGTATTGGATACTCTTCTACTACTCGTATTGCAAAATTATGGTATCCGAAAAATTGAGGCATTCATTATCGCGTTAGTAGCAATTATTGGAGTCTCCTTTCTCATAGAAATGATATTGGTAAAACCTGACCTTGGAGAACTAGCCAAGGGTTTTGTCCCTTCAATCCCCAATGATGTTGCGCTTTACATTGCCATCGGCATTATCGGAGCCACCGTGATGCCCCACAATTTATATCTGCACTCTTCGCTCGTTCAAACCCGCAGGTTCGACTCCTCAGAAAAAGGGATTTGGACAGCTATCAAGTATAACTTCATTGATTCTGCTATCGCTTTAAATGCTGCCTTCTTTGTTAACGCTGCTATTCTAATTCTTGCCGCTTCCACTTTCTTTAAGGCAGGATTATACGAAGTTTCTGATATTCAGGATGCGTATAAATTTCTATCACCACTTACCGGTACTGAGTTGGCTCCTCTCCTTTTCGGGATTGCACTAATTGCCGCAGGTCAGAGTTCCACCATAACTGGAACACTAGCTGGTCAGATTGTGATGGAAGGATATTTGAACTTAAGAATTGCCCCCTGGCTGCGCAGACTGATCACTCGGTTGATTGCGATCATCCCCGCTTACATTGTGATTGTTATCTATGGTGAAAGTAAAACAGGCGAGTTGCTGGTGTTCAGTCAGGTGGTGCTAAGTCTACAGTTGGGTTTTGCTATCATACCCCTTATTCACTTTACAAGTGACAAGAAAAAGATGGGTGCCTTTACTATCAAACTTTGGATGAAGATTGCAGCGTGGACCGTTGCCATCATCATCGTTTCGCTCAACGTTAAATTGGTATATCAGGAAGTGAGCAGTTGGTTAACCTCGGCCTCTGAAACCGCCTGGATCATTTGGTGTACTGTAATTCCTATCTGTTTAGGTGCGAGTATTCTATTGGTATATATCACCATCAAACCTTTGCTCTTGAGGCGATCTTCTGAACGAGAAGCTATTATACCACATGGTACTGCAGCTGTTCTTAACATTACCGAAAAACCGTTATACAAGAGAGTGGCTGTCTGCATCGATTTTTCAAGTGTGGATTCGCTCACTATAAGAAGTGCCTTATCTCAAGGCAGTATGAATGCTACCTATTTGTTGATACATGTGGTGGAAACAGCTGGGGCTATGGTGTATGGAAGTGACATAGCCGATCATGAATCAAATGAAGACGCCCAGGCCCTGCTTCAGTATGTGAAACAATTAAGACACAAAAACTATCAAGTGGAAATGAGAATTGGCTACGGAAATCCCAAACGGACAATACCTAAATTTGTAAAAGAGTTTAACGCAGACCTTTTGGTGATGGGCGCGCATGGTCATAATCTGGTCAAAGATCTCATTTTCGGAACTACCGTAGATACCGTTCGACATCGGGTAAACATCCCTGTGCTGATTGTTAGGGAGAAATAATGTAAGCGGCAAAAGCTCCGTAAACAATCTTTTGAATTTCATGTTGTAAGTTGATAGCCAAAAGACTTATTTTTAAAGTCATCTTTTTAGTTAAGGTAATAGCCTTTAATTTTTAATGCACAGAAAAAACCTTGAAGGTCAATCTTCTAAAAACCATGACGATACAATCGTTGCGCTGGCTACTGTTCAGGGCGTAAGTGCGTTGGCTGTTATTCGCCTTTCGGGAAAAGATGCAATCAAAATCACTCAAAAGTCTTTTGAAGGCAAGAGACTTGAAAAACAACCATCTCACACTATTCACTTTGGCACTATCACAGATGGAAAAAGGACGATTGACGAAGTCTTAGTATCTGTATTTAAGGAGCCGAATTCTTTTACTCATGAAAATGCTGTGGAAATTTCCTGTCATGGATCTACAGTTATAATTAAAGAAATAATAAAACTTCTTTTAAAAAATGGAGCACGGCTAGCTCAGCCAGGCGAATTTACAAAACGTGCTTTTCTAAATGGTCGTTTCGATCTTGCACAAGCCGAAGCTGTTGCCGACTTGATCCATGCCGAAACAGACAACGCCAGGCAAGCAGCATTGAACCAAATGCGCGGTGGGTTTTCTCAAGAGATTAAACGCCTTCGTGAAGAGCTTATCCATTTTGCTTCTCTTGTTGAACTGGAGCTGGACTTTGGCGAAGAAGATGTTGAGTTTGCCAAGCGCGATGATCTGAAAAAGCTGATTCTAAAAATTCAATCGTATCTATCCACACTTATTCAATCTTTTAATCAGGGTAATGTGATCAAGAATGGAGTACCAACTGTGATTGCGGGTAAGCCTAATGCCGGTAAGTCCACCTTATTGAATACGTTGCTGAATGAAGAGCGCGCAATAGTATCACACCTGCCAGGCACCACACGCGATTCCATTGAAGATGAGATGATACTCGGTGGCATCACCTTTCGATTTATTGATACTGCGGGCTTGCGCGAAACAAAAGATGAGATTGAAGCTATTGGCGTTGGTCGCACGCGTGAGAAAATGAAGCAAGCATCGTTGATTCTATATATGTTCGACTTATCTAAAACTAATTCAACAGATATTAAACAGGAAGAGGATGAATTAAAAGCATTGGGTGTGCCCTACATCAAAGTTGGTAATAAGGTTGACCAGGCAAATCGTTTCATTTTAAGAAGTCTCGAAAATCAGGATTTTGTTATGATTTCGGCTGCACAAAAAACAAATATTGAAGAGTTAAAAGAGAAGATACTCACACACATTCACATCAATACTGTAAAGCAAGGCGATGTGTTGGTTACCAACTTGCGTCATTATCAAAATCTAACATCCACCCATGACTCCTTGACGAGAGTATTGAAAGGAATGGAGGCTGGTGTCACAGGTGATTTCCTTGCTATGGACATCCGGCAGTCA
>JAYVBN010000397.1:0-2473 GCA_043750455.1 Bacteroidia bacterium
GAGCCCCATTGCTACTCCGGTAGTGGAAACGACTTATACCGTTACGGGTTCAACAACAGGATCATGCAGTGGTGTACTTTTTTTCAATATCAAATTTGATCCTGCAGGAAATTCCTTTAATCCTCCAAACGCCTTCTCACCGAATGGAGATACCATAAACGAATTGTGGGTAGTGCCTGCCGCCCAAAATTTTGCAGACTGCACCCTATCCATCTTTAATAAGCAAGGAAGCAGGGTTTTTGAGCAAAAAGGCTATACCAATAATTGGGATGGAACTTTTGAGGGAAAAAATTTGCCTCAGGGAACCTACTATTATGTATTATCTTGCCCTGATAAACAGCCTGAAACAGGGCATGTGTTATTAGCAAGGTAAATAGCTCAGAAATTGGCTGAAAAGGGTGTTACATATTAGTATTCAAGGATATTAAATTTGAAAGATTTATCTAGACATGACGTTATTTAAGGGTTTACTCAAGGTCTGTTTTTTAGTTGGCTTATTCTTTTTCAGTTATTCTTCTCTTGCCCAAACTACCGAGGCATGTAATGATGGTGTGGATAATGATGGCGATGGCAAAATAGATTGCCTGGATACCGAATGTATTTTTGTCGCTACTATTGAAAAAGGCTGCCGTTGTTTTGATAATGTTGACAATGACGGTGACTCCTTTATAGACAAGGCTGACGCCAATTGTGCTGCCTACTATGGACTTACCTATCAAGGTGCTACTTCTAATTGTAGTATTACGCCCCCCGGATCTAGTTCCCCTTTTACCGGTTTAGGTGCCCCAGTCTCCACCAGTCAAAATACAGCCGATACCCAGTCTAAAGTATCAGTAGGTGATGTTGATGGAGATGGGATTCCGGATGCTGTCATTGCCTCAAAGTGGAATGCTGAAATACGAGTAGTGGCCACAAAAGCTCATACGGTTGCAGGAACTACCTACGCACCTGGGGATATAAAGTCTGATTTTAAATTAACCGGTCCGGGAGCTGCTGTTTTTTCAGGTAGTGGCGGTTGTGATCCCAAGAATTTGCTTTTTGAGTTGGAAGTATTGATTGCCGACATTGATAAAGATAAGAAAGCCGAAATATTTGGAGTGGTAAGTAACAGGGGTGGCAATCCTTCTACGCCTCCCACTTGTTTCTTTTTGGTCGGCTATACTTACACTAAAGCATCGTTGACAATGTTGCCAGGTTACCCCGTGCAAATTGGCCCTGATCGACCGGGTATTCCCGGCATTGCCGATATGGATGGTGATGGAAAGGCAGAATTGTATGTGAGGGATCGGATTTTTGCTGCTGAGAATGGAAAACTGTTGGCCAGTGAGGGGGGAAAGCTAATGACCAATACGGCATTGTGGGATGTAGATGTTACCTCTGCTCCGGTAGCCGTAAACATGGACAATGGCACCACCATAAACAACGGCACTAAAATGGAATTGGTGGTGGGTACAAAAATCTTTGGCATTCCTACCATTACCAATAGGTCTCCAGCATCACCAGGATCTCTTACCCTCCTTGAAGATATGAATACAAGTTTGGCAGCAACTCAAAAAGGCTATGTCAAACTGATGAACGATCCTGTGGAGTATGGCATCGATACGCACAGCAGTACCAGCGTTGCCGATTTTGATGCGGATGGTTTCATGGATGTTTTTATAACAGGTGCTGTGGGCTCTACCACTGGCCGTTCAGCTATTTTCTATTGGAATGTTAAGAATGCTGCGGTGACCACGGTGCTTACACCGAGTAGTGCCGATATGGGCTATGCAGTTACCCATGCTGATTATACCAACTATCTCAATGGATGGATTTGGGGGCCTGGCCGCGTTAATTTAGGAGACCCCACCGGGGATGGAAAAATGGACGCTACGTTCATGGCTGGCAACCAGCTGATTTGCGTCACGGCAAATGGCACCGGGTTAAAAACAGCCTGGACTCAAAACCAGATTCCTGTTACCGGTTCAATTCCGCTTGGCTTTAGGACAATTAATGATACACGTTCGGGCGTATTGACCTGCACGATCTATGACTTCGACAATGACGGCAAGCCCGAAATAGTCTATCGCGACTCACAAGAGCTGGTAGTAGTTGACGGACCTACGGGTGCTACAAAATTATGGTCAGTTACTTGTCAATCTCACACCTATACCGAAGGCCCTATAATTGCCGATGTAAATGGAGACGGTGGTACCGATATTTGTATAACGTGCAACACAAATAATTCCTTCAACATTAATGCGGGCATACAGCAACAAGCATTAGGGGAAGTCAGACTTTATTTTTCAAGTACCAATGCATGGCTGCCAACACGCAAGGTGTGGAACCAGCCCGGATATTTTGTGGTGAACATCAATGACAATCTTACCCTTCCATTTCCGCAACTCGATCAAAATTTAATATTCGGACAAACACCTTGCTTCGCAGGACAGACCGGCCCCGTTCGACCTTTAAATGTTTTCATGAACCAGGT
>JAYVBN010000398.1:0-3071 GCA_043750455.1 Bacteroidia bacterium
TTTTAGTCAATGTTAATGATGTGTCAGCTATGTCGAAAGCGTTAGGTGATTTGATCGGTAATTCGGATAAGAGGTGGAAAATTGCGCAAAATGCATACGAGTCCGTTCGAAAGAATTTCAACCTGGACAAAATCAAAAGACAAATTGGTGCTGTTTATATCGAGGCCCTTGTATCAACTGTTAAATAAAAGTGAAATATTGCGAACTTACTTTAATGGAACTTTGGATATTAAGTTCAACAATGAAAAGCTTTTACAAAGTGCAATTGAATGAGAATTAAAGGTTGGCTTATTCTTCTTGGTCAGGTTGTTATTTTGAATGTCATCTCTGTTCAAACCGTAATGTCGCAGTGTTCGACATTGGATTTCACATACAAATCACAGGCCTGCTTAGGGGAAAATATTATTTTTAAAGCACCAGATACGTTTGATCAATATGAATGGGACTTTTGTTCTGGAGACTTGGAAGAAACCCCAACAGCTTCTATTATTCTCAACTCTAACTCCACTGGCTATTCTCACTCGATCGAGTTTATTGAAGTCAATGACCTCCACTTTGGTTTTTTTTTAAGTCGCGCCTCCAATAAACTGTTTCGATTAGATTTTGGTAGTGATATGTTATCACAACCTACGCTGGTCGACTTAGGAGGCTTGGGAATCAACTTGGATTCATGGCGTACCATTAAAATAGGGCGAGAAGGAAATAATTTTTTTGGTTTTTTAATAGGAAATAATTCACTGTATCGGATAGCCTTCGGAAGTAGTATCGCATCACAACCTTCCAATGCAGAAATCTTATTTGCGGGTTCTCCGATAAATAATCCAATAGACTTAGCCTTGGTTGAAGAAAATGGATTGAAATATTTGTTTGTGGCAAATCTTAGCAACAATAAACTTGTCAGATTTCGGCTTCAAACTTTAAATGACCCGATGTCCTCAATTCAGCAAGATGAAATTACAATTTCGAGCGTGCCGGTGGCTGGTGGAATCACGTTTGCGAAGGAGTGCGACCGATGGTACGCGTTGGTTTCCTCGGTTGCAACTGGGAGGATATTTAGAGTTTTTTTTGGTGATGGCTTGGGTGACATAACCCCCATCATAAGCGAAGTTATTTTTGGTTTCATCATGAACTCGCCTGCTGGCATTTCTTTGGTAGAGGACAGTGGTAAATACTATGCGTTTGTACAGTCAAACGGTGTGGGTGAATTATACCGAATTGATTTTGGTAGTTCTATAAGTAATATTTCTCCAGTGGGAAATAATTTAGGGAATTTTAATATCACTGCGGCATTTTGGGGATTTTCAATGAAGAAATCAGCAAGTCAATGGCTTGGCTTTTCAGCTGAAAATGGTGGAACGAGAATTTCAAGAATCGTTTTTCCCAACAATTGTTTTTCCAGCCTTCAAAATGCAACTGAAAATTCGAGGCAAGTGATTGCCCAAAACTCAGGAACATTCAATGTTACCCTGAGGGCAATGAATAATCTTGGCAACTGGACAGCTGTTTCGAAATCAATCCAGGTGACTGCAGATGTGTCTCCTAATATTTCATTTACCACACAGAACATATGTGCAAATAATGATGTGCTTTTCTTTCCGTCTAGTATATCTCCCTCAATAATCTCATACGCTTGGAATTTCGGGGACTCTAATACCTCCACCTCTTCAAATCCGACTTACCAATATGCGATCTCGGGCAGTAAGCAAATTCAACTGGTTGTAACAGCAAGCAATAACTGCCAAAACATAGTCCTTAATCCAATTAAAATCTACGATGCCCCTTCTGCTGCATTCACCCTCCCAACAGGCCTCATTTGCACCAACAATGAATTTACCTTCACTAACAATACGGTAGATACCTTTGATGGCAACCTCACCTATCAATGGTTTGTTGATAATAATCCCGAGGCCGCCACGCGTGATTTAAAATATGTTTTTTTAACTAATGGCAATAAGGATATAAAATTAAAAACCTCCATTCCCGGCTGTTCAAGCGAGTTGGTGAAGACGCTCAATAATGTTCAGGCAGGGCCAACTGTGGGATTTGATTATACAGGTAAATGTGAAAACGAGTTGACTAAATTCACCAACACCTCATCGGGTGATATTGCAAGTTACGTGTGGGATTTTGGAAATGGTAAAACGAGCACAGCGGTAAATGAGACACAGTCTTATTCTTCTATTGGTAATTACGTAGTGTCGTTACAAACCACTGGAACGAACGGATGTGTCAGCACTACAAGTAAACCCCTTACCATCTACACCCAACCTAGACCCGATTTCTCCCTCGACCTTCCTCCATTTTCTTGTTCGGGCACACCTTCGCAGTTTAATGATCTTACACCAAGCCCAGTTGATAGTAATCTTTCATCATGGAGTTGGAGTTTTGGAGATACTGCAAATGGATCGGCAGCAACTAAGAACCCAACATATACATATGCATTGGGCGGATCCTATAACGTTTCACTTACAACCACCACAAACTTTGGATGCACAGCAACAAAACTTAAAACAATTCAGATCGCAGAGTCACCTAAACCTGACTTCACACGAAGCGCCTCGTGTTTAAGCAAACCAACTTTATTTACAGACGCGTCAGGGGCAAATAATAAATCATGGTTATGGAAAATTGGAAGCAGTTCTTATACCATTCAAAATCCAACGCATGTATTTACAACATCCGGAAATTTCACAAGTGAATTGATGGTTACTGGCAACAATGGATGTATTTCAAAAATATCGAAACCTATTGTTGTTCCTGTTACTCCCTCTTTAGACTTTTCGGTTCAGAATAATTGTGCAAGTCAACCCACATTATTTAAAAATGCGACCACTCCAACCGATGATGCAGTCGTTTCGCACGTATGGGATTTTGCCGGTAAGGGTAGTGGAACTGGGGCGTCAGCTCAATTTTCTTTTTCCTCACCAGGAACTTATAATGTCAAGCTCACAACGACAAACCAGTCAGGCTGTAGTTATTCGCTAACAAAAAGTACAATCATTGTGAAGGCGCCAATTGCCGACTTCTCATCTTCAAATGAAAGTGGCCCACCACCATTTGCTGTTCAGTTT
>JAYVBN010000399.1:0-11619 GCA_043750455.1 Bacteroidia bacterium
TGAATGCAATGAGATATTCGACTAGCTTGCTAGTCTCTGGAGTATTACTTGCCGCTTGTTCAGGCGATCACCCCAACACAACTTCCAAAGATGTAACAAAAGAAACATTTTCTATCCGCAGTCTGGTAGAAGAATCAAAGCAAGCTCCCGATTCAGTTATCGCTAAATTAAATGCGCAGCATCACAATTTCAAAGTGCTTGAAAGACGCACCGTGCCCGGTCCGTTTACACCGCCAGCAATGAAGTACTACTCCGATTACGCGGTAATCTTAGATAAACTTCCCACCATTAATCCCGGCCCAGGAGAATATGTGCACGTGATGGAAGGTCAACGGAATGGTTATAACAACCTTACCATTGGTGTCACCGAGACTTTTCCAGGCGGAGCTCCTCCAATGCATTCACATGAAGGCGAGGAATCGCACGTCTTATTGGAAGGAGATATTGTTTATGCGCTTGGAGATACGCTATTCACCATCAAGGGCCCTTATATGGTAAATATTCCGGCAGGTGTTCCACATGCCTTTAAAAATATTGGAAATAAGACTGCCAATCTCGTGGTTATCTTTCCTACCAACATCTGGAAATACGATGTATTGGATTTCTTTCCATTCGAGGGCAAGACATTCCCCACAGATAAATTTGATTCACTCAAGAAATAAGAATAAGGTATGGCAACTCAGCTAGCACAAGCATCTCCCTTGTGCTTTGCTATTTTCCTTGCCTTTGTTAGGTTCTTCATCAACAAACACTTCAAAACATTAAGCGAGTTTGACCCGGCATCCCGAGAAAGCCGCACGAACGCATTTCATAGCGCGTTCGCATTACTTCCACGGGATTGCGGGTACTGATTGATTTCTTCCTTCGCTGCGCTCTACTTATCAAGGCAGTCCCGCAATGACTTTCCATAGGAAGAGGTGTTGATCCACCTGCTCATGTTTTGGTCTTTCACCAGCTTTTAAAAACCAAAAATTGAATTACCTTAGTTTTGAAAGCCAGCTTTCACCAAGCGTTGAGTTGATAAAATTGTAAAACCTGTTGAGCCATGAAATTCACACCTTCTTTTATTGCGCTTACTTTAATCCTTATTGGATGTAAGCAGGCAACCGAGTCGTCTGTTAGTAACGAGGCGAAAGGAATTGACCGCTATTTACAAGAAGCAGTTGACCGACAACAGATACCTGGTTTAACAGTTTCCGCTACCAGAAATGATAGTGTGGTCTACACGGGTGCCTTTGGTTTTAGAAATCTGGACACAAAAGAACCCATGAAGCCTGGCTATGATTTTCATTGGGCTTCTGTTTCAAAGACATTTGTTGCAACTGCTATCATGCAATTGGTTGAAAATGGCAAAATAAGACTTGACGAGAAATTGATTACATACGTACCCTACTTCAAACAGAAGGGTGAGAACTATAAGAATATTACGATCCGGCATATGTTAAATCATACCTCTGGAATCGGAGATGTAGACGATTACGAATGGGATAAACCACAGAATGATGATGGTGCACCAGAACGTTTTGTAAAGAGTTTGGAATATGATGAGATGCTTTTTCAACCTGGTACGGATTGGTCTTACAGCAACACGGCTTATGAAATACTGGGAGTGGTGATCACGCGTGTGTCAGGAATGCCATTCGAGACGTATGTCACTAAAAATATCCTTGTGCCGTTGGAGATGAAGCACAGTAGCTTTATTTATCCCGATATACCTGATTCGTTGCGGGTATCTGGCCATGTGTGGGCTGCGAAGCCAATGGTAAGCAAGGTTTATCCATACAATAGAATTCACGCACCTAGTAGTACATTAAATTCAAATGTGTTGGAGATGACCCACTACGCGATGGCACATCTGCATCGGGGCCAATACAAGAACAGGCGAGTACTATCAGATTCTACCTATGACCTGCTATGGACTAATTCCGTGAACTTAGAAGAAAAGCCAGCCGTAGGGGTGAGCTGGTTTTTAGATGAACATGACGGACTTAAAACCGTAAGCCATTCAGGCGGTGACACTGGATTTGGAAGTTTTCTACTCCTTGTACCTGAGAAAAATATTTCGGTCATGATTGCCAGCAATTATGACTTATGCCCCACAGATGATTTTGCATATGCAGTATTGGATTTACTGCTCGGTGAAAAGCCTGATGAGATTAAAAGACCCATTGGATTTTCTTTTGCTGAAGTATTGGTAAAAGATGGTAATGAGAAGGCTAGAGCTTTTTATAAAGAGGCAAAGGATGATTCTACGCAAAGCAAATATTTTGTATTTGAAGAAGGTTCATTGGGCTATCCGGGACGGGTACTTTTGGAACAGGGTATGCTTAATGAAGCACTCGAAGTATTTAAGTTTAACCTGGAGCTACACCCAACTTCCGGTTATGCTCATCGAAATTTAGGTGTAGCGTATGCAAAATTAGGTAACAAGGAGTTGGCAAGAGTGAACTTGAAAAAAGCCCTTCAGATTCTTCCTGACCAGGAATTTATTAAAAAAGAATTGAAAAAGTTGGACGATTAAAGAGTCGGGAATCATATCATATCTAATCAATCATTAGATTGCCGTTAACCATAATTCGTTTCTTGTGATTCTATGAGCTCTTGCGCTAAGAATTGGCCACATCGCCAATTCATTTATCTTTTGATTATTCTAATTTTTAACTTTTAGTTCTATCTTTCTTCAAACTAGTCGAAACTATGTCAGTTGTAAAGGAAGAAAAAAGCAGTCTTTGGTCCGTCATTACCGCCTCATCGGTAGGTACACTTATTGAGTGGTATGACTTTTATATTTTTGGAAGTCTGGCGCTAATTCTCTCTGAGCAATTTTTTCCCAAAACCAATCCCACCGCAGCTTTTCTCTCGACACTGGCAACCTTTGCCGCAGGTTTTATTGTAAGACCCTTCGGTGCGCTCTTCTTTGGAAGATTGGGCGACATTGTTGGGAGGAAGTATACTTTTCTGGTCACCCTTATTTTAATGGGTGGCTCCACCTTCGCCATTGGTCTCATACCAAGTTATGAGTCGATTGGAATATTCGCACCCATTCTTGTTCTGCTACTTCGGTTGTTACAAGGTCTTGCCTTGGGTGGAGAGTATGGTGGAGCGGCAACCTATGTGGCAGAATATGCACCCGTAGGTAAGCGAGGATATTACACCAGCTTTATTCAAACTACAGCAACGCTTGGTTTATTTGTTTCACTTGGTGTGATTCTTTTGGTTCGCCAGTCAATGGGTGTTGAAGCATTTTCAAGCTGGGGTTGGAGGATTCCATTTTTATTATCGTCTGTACTTGTGGGCATCTCCATTTACATTCGCTTGCGCATGCAGGAGTCTCCGTTGTTTACCAAATTGAAGAGGGAAGGAAAGACTTCGAAGAATCCTATCAAAGAAAGTTTTGGAAAGAAAGAGAACCTGATGCTAGTGCTTCTTGCTCTTTTTGGTGCTACTGCAGGTCAGGGAGTGGTTTGGTATACAGGTCAGTTTTATGCAATGACGTTCATTGAAAAGACCTGCGGTGTTGAGTTTGTGCAAACGCGGAACATCATTGCGATTGCATTACTTATTGGAACGCCATTCTTTATTGTCTTTGGTGCCTGGTCCGATCGCGTTGGAAGGAAGTATATTATGATGACAGGACTTTTGTTAGCAGCTTTATTATATATGCCTATCTATAAGCAAATGTATGCGCTCACGGATGTAACGAAGAAAACAGAACTTTCTTCAGAAAAGAATATTCTTCGATCCACTTCTCTAAATGATGCTGGAGATACAGTCAAAACAGTTGTGATCAAGAAAATCTTTACTGACAAAACCACTCAATCAGAAATTACCAAAACAGTTTATAAGACTAGTGGTGAGGCTGCCTCAACACCAGAAGTGAAAAAGGAAATCACATTGGATGGTATCAATGGCATACTCATGATTGGCCTGGTAGCCTTTCAGGTATTATTAGTGACAATGGTCTATGGCCCTATTGCAGCATTTCTTGTCGAGTTATTTCCAACGAGGATTCGCTACACTTCAATGTCGTTGCCGTATCATATTGGCAACGGAATATTCGGTGGGCTTGTGCCATTTATTGCAACACTCTTGTACGAATATAGCAGGACAGAGAGCAATCCATTAGGCGATCCTTTTGCCGGACTTTGGTATCCAATTGTAATTGCCTCCATTACATTTGTAGTGGGTATGATTTTTCTGGATAATAAGAGAAAGGCGGAGGTGATGTAAAAGATGGCCAAGAAATCGCAATGGGCACAAATAGGTAAGCGAAAGTTAGAACTTTCCAATCTCGACAAAGTTCTCTTCCCTGAAGATGGCATTGTCAAAGCCGAAATCATAGAATACTATTTAAAGATTGCTCCAACACTTCTTAATCACGTAAAAGGAAGAGCACTTACGCTGATTCGCTTTCCAGATGGGATAGCTGGCGAAAGTTTTTATCAAAAGAACAGACCGGAGTGGGCACCCGACTGGCTGGAATTTGTCAACCTCGGCAAAGAAGAAAAGAAAGATTACATAGTAGCCACAGAGCCAGCTTCTCTTGTGTGGCTGGCCAATCTTGCAGCATTGGAGTTGCATCAATTACACAGTCGCAAACCAAACTTCGAGTTTCCAGATTACATGGTGTTTGATCTCGATCCACCAGAAGGATATGACTTCAAAAAGATTGTTACGCTGGCGCTTGACCTGAAAGAACACATCGAATCGTTTGGTTATTCAACTTTTGTAAAAACAACGGGTGGCAAAGGAGTTCATATTTGTTGTCCAATAGAAGCGCGCTGGGATTTTCATACCGTATTTGAAGCCGCACAGTTGATAGCCAAGCCGTATGTGGATAAGAACGTCAGCACCACCACACTTCAAATAAAGAAAGAGGCAAGAAAGGGACGGGTGCTCATTGATATTTTTAGAATAAGATCTGGCCAAAGTATTGTTTCACCTTATAGTATACGAGGACGAAATGGAGCGCCTGTTTCTATGCCACTTACGTGGGATGAATTGGCTAAGGTTAAAAGCCCGCTGGAGTTTAACATAAACACTGCTCTTGCCAAGGTAATGGCCAATGGCGATGCATGGGAAGGCATTGATGCGTATGCGGTAGAGTTACATACGCATCGTTCAGTCAAAGTTGCTAATAAATTGCCAATCAATAAAAAGCATAAGACGCCAGAGCAATTAGAATCCTATGAAAAGAAAAGAGACTTCCAGAAAACGCCTGAGCCGGCAGCCAAAGTGATTGAAGGCAGCGGAACAAGCTTTGTTGTTCACCGACATCATGCTTCGCATTTGCATTACGATTTAAGATTAGAACAAGATGGAGTTCTTAAATCGTGGGCAGTGCCCCGGGGCTTGCCGCCACATCCTGGTGTAAAGCGATTGGCTGTGCAAACAGAAGATCATCCTATGAAGTATTTAACCTTCGATGGCATAATCCCGAAAGGACAATATGGTGCTGGTGAAATGTGGATTTATGCGTTAGGTAAATACCAGATCACTAAAGACAAAAAAGATGGATTCTATTTTAGACTGAGCAGTAAAGAAGTTTCTGGCGAGTATCGCATCTATAAAATAAAAGCAAAGGAGTGGTTGCTGGAGAGAGTGGATACTCCCCAGATCAATTACCTGCATGACACCATTGAGCCCATGCTTTCGGTGATCGCAGAAAAGCCACCTGTGGGTGATGACTTTTTGTATGAAGTAAAGTGGGATGGGATACGTGCACTAATTTCATTGGAAGACGGCCAGATAAAGATTAAGACGCGTAATCAAAATGATGTAACGAAACAATTCCCTGAATTGCTCGCTGCCGATAAAGGCTTTCGTGCCGCTTGCGGTTTGTTTGATGCAGAGATTGTTTGCCTGGATGACCAGGGTCGGCCACAGTTCAAAAAGGTAATTCATCGACTGATGAGCAATGGTGATAACAACATTCAAAAATTATCGAAGTCCAGTCCGGTGTATTGCTACATTTTTGATTGCCTTTACTTGGATGGAAGGAGTTTAATCAACGAACCCTTGCTGAAAAGAAGAGAGTGGCTGAAAGATGCCGTGCGAACAGATGCTTCTTATCGTATCAGTGAAATTGTGGAAGATGGTGAATCGCTCTTTGAAGCGGCCAGAGAGTTGTCGCTGGAAGGTATCATGGCAAAAGTGAATGACGGAAAATATTTGCCAGGCAAAAGATCTGATCTTTGGCAGAAGATCAAAGTCAGGAATACAAGAGAGTGCGTAATCATTGGCTATAACGAAGGCAAGGGAAACAGAGAGCAAACCTTCGGAGGGCTTCACATAGCAGAGCGGGAAGGTGATAAATTAGTGTATCGCGGTAAGGTGGGCACTGGCTTTGACGATGCCACCATCAAAGAGATTTCTGGTCAGATTAAAAGTTTGAGGGAGATAAAGAAACCAATCTCAGGAAAAGTATTGGATGAGAAAACGAGCAAATGGATTGAACCCAAATTAATTGCAGAGATCAGTTACTCCATGCTCACCACCGATAAAATGTATCGAGAGCCTGTGTTTGTTAGGATGAGACCTGATTTGAGTTGACAATATGTCAACTTTTTAGCTATTTTTGCATTGCTTAATGAGAATAATTGCCAAGAAGACTTTGCGAGACTATTGGGACAATCACGCCAATTGCCGCAAAGAATTGGAAGATTGGTACGGAATAGCTCTAAGGGCCGACTGGGCTTCTCCTCATGATATAAAGCGAACTTATCCTAAAGCAAGTATTGTTGGTGGGAACAGAGTCGTTTTTAATATCGTTGGTGGTAGTTACAGACTAGTTGTGAAGTTTGCTTACAAGACTAGAATCGGTTACATACGTTTTGTTGGCACTCATAAAGAATATGATAAAATCAACGTAGAAAATATTTAGCTATGAAAAGCACATTTGAAGTAAAGGCTATTCGAAGCAAGTCCCAGTATCTTCAATACTTGAAGGAGGTTGACGAGTTGATGGATTTAGATCCTTCTGCTAATTCTCCAGATGGGCAAATGTTAGAGACTCTAACAATTTTAATAGAAGATTATGAACGTAAGCAGGGATGGGAGATTCCAATGCCACATAGCCCGATTGAAGTAATAAGGACAAGAATGGAAGCGCTTAGCTTAAAACAAACTGATTTAGCAGAGGTTATTGGTGATAAAACAGTAGTGTCTAGAATTTTGAAGGGATCAAGGAAGTTAACCTATTCGATGATTACTCCGCTGAGCAATCTTTTGCGAGTTCCACCAGAATTTCTTTTGGAGAAATGATGTATAATTTATTGCCTCATTTTACGTCTTTGCAAATCTTATCTCGAACAGATTTCTTTATCATCATCCCAAGTTCTTCCGCCATTCTTAAATCCTCACAAGCCTCCTTATTTACTCCTAATTTATTTCTGTTCAACGCCCGATTGTAATAAGCAGCAGCATAACGTGGATTATAAAATATAGCCATGGAATAGTCCTCAATGGCTTCTTCCAGCCCGTTTAGCTTTGTCAAAACATTACCCCGATTGAACCAGGCACTTTCATAATCTGGTTTTAGGGAAATTGCTTTAGTGAAATCATTAATAGAGCCTTCGTAGTCTTTCAGTTTTTCCTTCACCAGGCCGCGGTTGAGGAGATAATTTACATCAGAGGAGTCAATATTAATTGCCGTGTTATATTCTTCAAGAGCTCCAATGAAATCGCCTCTGTTAAATTTTTGATAGGCTAACTGCGCATGAGGATAAGGAAGTTCAGGATTTCGTTCAATCGATTCAACTAATAATTTTTCTGAATCTTCGCCTGAGCCTACGGTGCTACTTAGTGCTGCTAAGTTGTGAAGGGCAAGACTATGTTCAGGATTGATGGTCAATGCGAGTTCGTAGTCTGCTATGGCGCCTTCAATATCTTGGCTATTTTCTTTTGCCAGGCCGCGGTTAACTAATTGATCAGCATCTTTTGGATGTAATGCAATGGCCGAATCAAGTGCTTTAATAGCAGCTTCATAGTTTTTAAGTTTGGTCTCGGTCAATCCCAGGTAGTTGAGTAGGTAAGCTTTGCCATTTCCTTGTGTTGTAAAAATTTTGGTTGCAGATGATGCAAATTGGTCTTGCTGAAAAAACACGGTGGTGGTTTCTCCTGGCGGAAGGCTAAGCAACTTTATGAAGTCTGCTTTAGCGAGTTCATATTGGCCACGTTTATAACGGAGGGTTGCGCGCGAGAACAATGCCTCCGTATGGTCGGGCATACGTTCTACATAAATGTTGTAATCGGTGAGTGCCCCATCAAATTCAGCAAGTTGTTCCCTCACCAACCCGCGTGTATAGTAGGCATCATAGAAATAAGGATCAATTCTAATACATTCATTAAGAATCTCCAACGCCTTGTTAAGCTGCTTTCTAGCTAAGGCTTCTTCAGCTTCTTGATGAAGTATTCGGGCACTCTTATTAGATTGAGATAAGACAGGGCTTATCGCGAACAGGAGTAATAAGGTGAGGATGTAAGTAGGGCGCACCATCATTTAAATATATATCCTTTCAGATGGATTTAGTTTCGAATAGTGGAAACTTCTTGACACAAAAGGTGTTTAATCAGTTATGGAAACCACAAAAAAAGCCAAATCAAAACCCACCACTGGTGCAAGCGGGGATAAGATCACAAAAGCCTATCGCGAATACCTGCTTACAGAAGGGAAACAACCTGCCTCTGTATTTAAATTCTGCAAGGATATTGGAATTTCTGAGGATGAATTTTACAAACATTTTGGATCGTTTGATGTCCTCGAAAAAGGAATTTGGAAAGCGTTCATAGACAAAACAAGCAAGCGGTTAGAGTCAGATGAAGCGTATGCGTCCTTCACGTCACGGGAGAAGATATTGACATTCTATTTCGCGTTAGCTGAACTGCTCAAAGCAGACAGAAGCTTTGTTTTACATCAGCTAAAATCATTTAAGAATCCAGCTTTAACGCCCACATTTCTGAAGGGATTTAAGGCTTCTTTTGAAGATTGGATTACAGGTGTGCTAAATGAAGGAAAGAACTCTGGTGAAGTAGCTAAACGTCCATTCATCGATCAACGCTATCATGGATTATTTTGGTTGCACCTTATGTTCATCTTGCAATTCTGGAGCAAGGATGAAAGTTCCAACTTTGAGAATACTGATGCTGCCATTGAAAAATCAGTCAACCTGGCATTTGATTTAATTGGGAAGGGTGTGCTGGACAATGCGCTCGACTTCGGAAAGTTTCTTTATCAAAACACTAAGAATTAATGCCCAATATAAAAGAGCAGAAAAGCATACCAACAACAAAAGTTCAGCGGGCATCCAAATTCATTTCTACAGGAGCCAAGATTGGTTCAAACTATCTAAAGCATTACGGTAAAAAATTGGTAAACCCGGGCTTGTCGAAAGATGAACTCCACGAAGACAATGCCACCGACATTTATAATTCGCTCAGCCAACTGAAAGGAAGTGCTTTGAAAGTCGCGCAGATGCTGAGCATGGATAAAAACCTTTTGCCAACTGCTTATCAAAATCAGTTTGCGATGGCGCAGTATAGCGCACCCCCGCTTTCCTACCCGTTGGTTGTAAAGACATTTGAGCGCTATTTTAAGAAACGCCCAAACGAAATATTTGATACGTTTACGCAATCCGCTGCCAATGCTGCATCTATTGGGCAAGTTCATAAAGCAACCAGCAACGGCAAGTCATTGGCTGTGAAAATACAATACCCTGGAGTAGCGGATAGCGTCAATAGTGACTTGGCAATGGTGAAGCCTATTGCCTTGACAATGTTTAAACTCAATGCGGCCGAGTATAATGAATTCATAGGCGAAGTGCAGTCTAAGCTGCTGGAGGAAACAGATTATTGTTTAGAGCTAAAGCGTTCCATTGAGCTTTCAGAAAAGTGTAAAGCAATTCCTAACCTGATTTTCCCAACGTATTATCCAGAGTTGTCTGCCGACAAAATATTAACAATGGATTGGATTGAAGGCAAACCATTGGGAGAGTTTATTAAGTCTGGTACGCTTACGCGGAAAGAATCACACAGGCTAGGGCAGGCCATGTGGGACTTTTATCATTACCAGATTCATACCTTAAGGTCGCTTCATGCGGATCCTCATCCGGGAAACTTCATCATTACGGAAGACAAGAAACTTGGCGTAATTGATTTTGGCTGCGTGAAAGTAATACCTTCTGATTTTTATAAAGTTTACTTTCAATTGCTCCATAAGGATTTCCTGTCGGATAAAGCCAAGCAAGCAAAAGTCTTTAAGCAACTGCGGTTTATTTATGATGATGACACTGCAGAGGATAAGAAGTTTTTTGAGGAAGTATTTATCCAAATGGTCGAATTGTTAGGCCGCCCGTTCAGGACGCCTGAATTTGATTTTTCAGATCAGTCTTACTTCGCCTCGCTCTATAAATTCGGGGAAGAAATTAGTAGTATGAAAGCTTTCCGGGAATCGAAAAAGGCGAGAGGCGTGAAGGATGCCTTGTATATTAACCGGACCTATTATGGCCTCTATAATCTCCTGCACGAGTTAAAGGCAAATATCGACACGACCTCTTACGTGAACTTCTGAGCAATCTGCCAGATGAGGGTTTCTCATCATGCGCGGCCAAAAATTTGAAAAAATGTTTTGATTACTGATTCATTACCAATATTTTAGCATTGGTATATTCATTTTTTAAACTAACTCATATTTTCAGCCATGCGAGCCATTTGGAAAGGACATATCCAGTTTTCGTTAGTCACTATTCCCGTAAGGATTTACAATGCCATTGACACGGGGCAAACCATCAGCTTCAACCTTTTAACAAAGGAAGGACATAACCCTGTTAGCTACGAGAAGAAAGACAAAGTTACCGGTAAACCCTTGCGCGCTGAGGAAATTGTGAAAGGCTATCAGTATGAGCCGGGTCAGTTTGTGATAATGGAAGAAGAAGACCTCAGCAAAGTAAAACTGAAGAGCGAAAAGATAATTGAGATTGAGGGCTTTGTAAAATCAGAGGAAGTGCACCCCACACTTTTTGAAGCTCCGTATTTCATTGGCCCTGATGGTGATATTGCTGCCAAAACGTATGGCCTCCTTTGCCAGACTTTAAAAGACAGCGGTAAGATAGGAGTAGGCAAGGTTGTGTTGCGTGATCGCGAAACTCCAGTTTTAATAACACCACATGAAGGTGGCGTGTTAATGTATCGTCTCCGTTACCCCAACGAGATTAGAAACATGAGAGAAGTTCCTCAATTGTTAGAGGTAAAAGCCGATAAAGAGCAGCTTAAACTTGCTAAAACCCTTGTGGATTCCATGACCACAAAATTTTCAAAGATTGAAATGAAGGATCATTATTACGATGCTTTAAAAGCAATGATTGATGCTAAGATAGCTGGCAAGGAGATCGTTATGGTTACGGAAGAGGAACCAAAAGTTGTCGATATCATGACTGCTTTGAAAGCCAGCATTGATGCTGCAAAGAAAAAACCAATGGAGAAAGCCAAAGGTGCTGCCGTGAAGCAAGAGAAAGCCGAGGCTAAGAAAACTGTGAAGAGGAAGGCGAGTTAAGTTCCTGGTTTCAGGTCTCTAGTTTCAAGTTATTGTCCCCGTTAAGGTGATGATCGAAGCTGGATGTTGAC
>JAYVBN010000400.1:0-8131 GCA_043750455.1 Bacteroidia bacterium
CTCAAATTTGTGCGTAGGTTTCCAGATCAACCATTTGTAATCGATCATATGGCAAAACCTATCATCCGCGAAAGCAAAGTAGTGGAATGGAAAAAAGAATTGAAAGCAATAGCGGCTTGTGATAATGTTCATTGTAAGATTTCAGGCTTGGTCACGGAAGCAAAATGGAATAGTTGGCGCAAAGATGACTTTACACCCTATCTTGACGCGGTAGTGGAAATGTTTGGGACTGACCGTTTGATGTATGGTTCTGACTGGCCTGTTTGTACGCTCTCAGCTACTTATGAAGATATGTTTGGAATTGTGAAGGATTACTTTTCAGGTTTTACTTTAGCAGAGCGGGAAAAAGTTTTCAGTGGCAATGCTACAGAGTTTTATGGATTGTAAACAATTTCTTAGCTGTGATTGGGGCACTTCATCCTTCCGGTTGAAACTAGTTGAAACAAGTACATGGTTTACTCTAGCAGAAGTACAAAACAACAATGGAATTTCGCCTACCTTTACTTTCTGGAAACAAAGTGGGACTGAACAAGATCGCTTTCTTTTTTTCGCTGCAATTATCAAATCCTCCATTTCCGAGATGGAGAGTAAAATAAATAAATCCTTGTCCGGTACTCCAGTAGTTATATCCGGAATGGCATCTTCCTCATTGGGAATGATTAATCTTCCCTATAAGAAACTTCCCTTTAAAACGGATGGATCAGACGTAAAACTTCATTGCGTTAAAGCCTCTTTGGATTTTGATCATGATGTAATTGTAATATCCGGTGTTTGTTCTGAAACCGATGTGATGCGTGGTGAAGAAACACAATTGGTAGGTTGCGTGCAGGATCATCAGCACGAAGAGCATCTATATATTTTTCCAGGCACACATTCAAAGCATATTACGGTTAAAGAGAATTCTGTTAGCGCCTTTAAAACGTATATGACAGGCGAACTTTTTGCGCTGCTCTCAAAGAATGGAACGTTAGCCGAAGCAGTTGATGTGACAAGTGCTCTTTTGGATGAAAAAAGTATTCAAAGTTTTAAGCAAGGCGTAGAGGACACTATGAAATCTAATTTGCTGCACAGTTTGTTTATGGTAAGAACTCGATTTCTTTTGCATCACAATCCAAAGGAATTGAATTATAACTACTTAAGCGGGCTTCTAATTGGACACGAGGTCAAAGATTTGATCAACCTGAATTTGAATGGCATTACATTGGTAAGTTCTAATATTAACAATCATTACCAAATGGCCATACAAACTTTAAACATTCAAACTCCTATTCGATTAATAGAAGATGCAGATGTAACCGTCAAAGGTCAATTCGCGATACTCTCTCGTAACCATGAGACGGTTAATTACTTTAAATAAGGATTTGGGCTGGGTTAGCAAAATCAGTAGGTGATATACTTCAACATATGGAGGGAGAGAACGGAAGACGTCATTTGTTCATGATCCATATCAAAGGTGCGAATGACATTCAAGCCCTTCTCCAGTGATTGTACAAAGTCCGATTCTTTATTTCTTTATTCATGGGTAGCCGAAGCCTTACACTCGTTCAATAATAGTGGCATAGCCTTGTCCGAGGCCCACGCATAGCGTAGCGAGTGCATACTTACCCTTGCTTTGTTGCAATTCAATAGCAGCGCTTTGCAAAATGCGGGCACCCGACATGCCCAGTGGATGCCCCAAGGCAATAGCACCTCCGTTGGAATTAATTCGCGCATCATCATCGGGCAAACCCCACGATCGGATACACGCAAGACTTTGTGCAGCAAAAGCTTCGTTCAATTCAATCACATCCATGTCGCTCATTTTTAATCCGGCTTTTGCCAATGCTTTATTGGAAGCTTCTACCGGGCCAATGCCCATGATGCGTGGATCAACCCCCACTACCTGCGAACTGACAATGCGTGCGATTGGCTTCAGTGAATATTTTTTTACTGCATCTTCTGATGCAATGAGCAGGGCGCAGGCGCCATCATTCAAACCTGATGAATTGCCAGCTGTAACGGTTCCATTTTCGCGAAAGGCAGGCTTCAAATTGGCTAATATCTCAAGTGTTGTCTCGGGCTTAATGAATTCATCTTCTGAGAATAAAAGTGGATTGCCTTTCTTTTGTGGAATCTCCACGGTAAAGATTTCTAAGGCAAAGCGTTTACTGCTTCGGGCTTTCGCTGCTTTGAGCTGACTATTTAAGGCAAATACATCCTGATCTTTTCTGGAGATGTGATGCAAATCAACGAGGTTCTCTGCGGTTTCACCCATGGTTTCGGTACCATACATTTTTTTCATAATGGGATTAATGAAGCGCCATCCAAAACTGCTGTCGTATAATTTAGCATCACTACCATAAGAAGTTGATGATTTCGAGAGTACATACGGACTGCGTGTCATATGTTCCACACCACCAGCAATAAACACATCTCCATCACCGGCCTTAATGGCGCGGTTGGCGTGAATCACTGCCGACATTCCAGAAGAGCAAAGACGATTGATCGTTTCACCGGGTATACTCACGGGCAAACCTGCTAAGAGCGAAGCCATGCGTGCCACGTTACGGTTGTCTTCACCGGCTTGGTTGTGACAACCCAAAATAACATCATCAATCAATGACGCATCCAATCCCGGCAGTTTCTTCAGCACCGCTTTGATCGTCATAGCCGCCAAATCATCGGCACGAATTTCCGAGAGTCCTCCTTTAAATTTTGCGATGGGGGTTCGGGCTCCTTCAATGATATAAGCTTCTTTCATCGCGTCCTCCAAATTTATTCGTACACATATCAAACAAATGTACTATAAAATAGTTTTTACAAGCCAAACACACGGAGTTTATCCCGCCATTTTGCGGGAGGCTTTCCACTGCAATCCCTTGCCTGCTTACGCACCCATTAGCCGTCACTTGCAAAACTGTTGTGCACCTGATTTTTGCCACAGCGATGGAACTTAGCTGGAAGAAAATGATTTAGAAGACGACCTAGATCATTCACGCTGGGACTTATCGTGTGAAAGTGCTAGCAACTCAATCGTTTTCATACTTTGATTTTCGAAGTTTTTGGCTCATAATTCTATAAGCAACACTTAATTAATTAGCCTGGGAGGAATCGCTCCATCACAAGAAGGCCTTGCGGTACTTTTCAAATGACAACGACATGAGGAATTCAGTAAGCTATTCTAAATACAAAAAAGTTTAGAAACATAAATGACTGGAAAGACGATTCGATTGACAACACTGATTGTTTGCGTCATGGCGATGAGTATCGTTCTCCATGCTCAGAATGTTATCAAACAAGCTCATCAGGGATTCGACTCCTTGCGTGCTACTATTCCACATGGAAAAATTGATACCATCCGTTATAATTCGAAAACAGTAGGTGTATCGCGAAAGGCGTTGCTTTATACGCCACCCGGTTTCTCGAAAAAGAAAAAATATCCTGTCCTGTATCTGCTTCACGGAATAGGTGGAGATAAAAAGGAATGGCTCAATGGAGGAAAGCCTCAGATAATATTGGACAACCTGTATGCAGAGGGTAAACTGGAACCAATGATTGTGGTTATGCCGAATGGAAGAGCGATGAAGAATGATCGTGCCATCGGAAATATTTTTGAAAAAGATCGGGTAGAGGCGTTCGCTACTTTTGAAAAGGACTTATTGACTGAACCGGTGATTAATTTGTACTGCAATGCTAGTACCACCAACAGGTACAAAATCTTTAATACACGATAGGGAAGAAACAGCCTCAATGATGACTAGCGTCTTAGGCGCTAAACCTGTCATACAAATTATATTTCTTATAAGCCTGCTGAATGTGGTCTTCAGGATTGGATATATGAAGTAATTCGGAAGCTATTTTCCGATTGAGGTCATGTAGGCGACAACCTTGGATGACAAGCTTTTGTTCCCAAATACTCTTGATTTTATCTTCACTAAAAAGTCTTAAGAGACGCTTCCTTAGAGGATCGTTGCCATGGACAAGAACGGCCTCAATTAGCTTATCGTCAGAAATCTTGGAAGAGTTCAAGGGCTGAAAAGACCAAAATGCATATGGTGCAATAACTCGCGCTAATGCCATTTTTACTCTTTTATTATCGGGTTTTGGTCTTAACATCTACTAATCGATTCTGCCTTCATTTCGAAATATAACGCCAATTTGTGACCCAAAGGTTTTACCACCTAAATTTTTTATCCATTTTCGGCCAGATTAATATAAAATGAGGCTTTTGGACTGTCTGACTACCGAAATTCGGCAGACTGCTTTTATATGGAACGTTGGTAAAAAGCATGTGTATTGCGGGCTACCGCGAAGCGCGGCATGAAACATTTGGTCTGAGCCTGGTCCCGATAGCTATCGGGATGCGGCCTGCATTACTTATGCTTGGCGTGCCTGCCGAAGTTTAAGTTGTAGCCATGGTTGGTGCATTTAATGCGCGTGGCAAAAAACTTTCTTACCGGATTATATTCAGTTAACATAATATGATTATATAACTGTGGGTCAGGAACTTAGCTCGGCAAAAGTTATATAATGTTTATGCGTTATGTTAAGTAGCTTTGGCATCCGGGCCTGCCAAGCCGAAGCGCCTCGCGAAGGCATGGCTTACCCAATCTTCTTTAGAAAGTTTTTTAGCGCGGGCATTTGCCAACTCAATCTTCAACACTCACCACCGGGCTGGGCAGCAACACGCTTTGGGCAGGCTTTGAAAGCGGGAGGGAGGTGCGGCCTGCACAATGGGTGTTGCTGCAGGGGGCTGGATTTACCAGGCTTCGATGGATATAGTCTCGATGCTGTTGAAGTGCTTGTCTCTTGTAACTAACTTCAGTTTATGCTGATCTGCTAATGCAGCAATCCAGATATCGTTTTCAGGTATTGGAGTTCCTTTAACCTTTAATTGGCTTTTTATTTTTCCATAAAATCGGGCAGTATCAGTATCACATTCAAGTACAAGAGAGGCTTCCGCTAATTCTTCAATCTTTTTTCTATTCTCATCTTTTCTTGTTGATTGCTCCGCGCCAAAAAATAATTCGCCCAAAACGATACTTGAAATAAAAATACTACCGGAGAAGGATTTGATTTTTTCTGTTATAGATGATTCATTAGCAAAGAGACCGATAACAATGTTGGTATCGAGGAGACAACCTTTACCATTCATTTTTATCGATATTTTCGCATCCAGCTTCTATAGCTGAACTGATTTCCTGAACATCCTTTGGATTTAAGCTTCCAGCAAATTTAAGGAGTCCACTATGCTGGTTGCTTTTAGTTCTTTTCAATAATGCCTTAACATAGGATATCACTTTGTCCTGCTGCTCTTTGCTTAAGAGGTCAAGACCTTTAAGAAATTCACTTTCGAAAGCTTTTGATGCCATTTTGGTAAAAATTCCACACAAATATACCTTTTTATAGTGATTTTGGTTTCCTCGATTCTGCCAAGTAATACAGACTGTCTGCTTCAAAAAAATTGCAATATTCTTTAAATCTAGATCGTTAAAGCTATTTAATATAACGGCTCATTATGTAACTGGTGCCAACCAGTTAGTACTAACATTGTTACATAATGGCGAGCGTTATGTTAAGTAGCTTTGGTATCCGGGCCTGCCAAGCCGAAGCGCCTCGCGAAGGCATGGCTTACTCAATCTTCATAGAAAGTTTTTTAGCGCGTTGGATTTTCAGTAACCCATCTTCATCAATCACACCGGACTGGCTTGTCCCGATCGAAGCATCGGGAGGCAGCGATACTCTCCCGCTAAAATGCGGGATGAAACATTTGGGTAGGCTTTGGTTTTAGCGTTGGCATGTGCGGCCTGTCCGCCAGTTGGCGGATGTTGCTGCTGAGTAGGGAAAGCAATAGGGATAGAAGCGAAAAGCACGAAGTGTGTTGGCAGGAGCGAAGCCGGATCCCGATTGCTATCCTGACGAATAGCCCGGGCCGAAGGCATTGCCTTTTCAGCTATAGAAAATTTTCTTTACAAAAGTAACCAAATTGGTTACTTTTTCGTTTATTTGTATATGAACATTTACAATCGGAGCTCGCTCACTGCTTTTTATAAGGAGCATCCCGATTGCAAAGCCACACTGGAAAAGTGGTATCATGATGTGGAATCAAAAAACTGGAAAAAACCTGGAGACATTACACGGGATTTTAATACAGCACGAACTATAAAAAATAGCCGTGCAATTTTTGAGATCAACCATAATGACTACCGCCTAATCGCTGAAATAAACTACCTGAAAGGCTGGGTGTTCATAAAATTTATTGGAACCCATGCTGAGTATGATAAAGTGGATGCACAGTCGGTGAATTTGTTTAGAAACCAAAAGAAAAAATTATGAAATTCAAAATACTTAAGACAAAAAAGGATTACCTGATTGCCCTGGAGCGCTTTGAGGAAATATTTCAGGCAAATCCAGGATCGCCCGAAAGCGATGAAGCTGATATCCTTTCTCTCTTGATAAAGGAATACGAGGAAAAACATTATGTCATAAAAGAACATAATCCGCTGGAAGCCATTAAGTACAGAATGGAGCAACAGGGTTTAACCAATAGTGACCTTGCTGGGATACTTGGCTTTAAAAGCAGAGTAACTGATATTTTTAATAAACACCGGAAGTTGAACCTTACCATGGTGCGTAAGCTTCACAATCAATTGAATATTCCACTTGAAACCTTAGTGAAGGAATATTAGTTATTCTATGTCAGTACCTAGAAAGGGCGTAAATCAGCAATATTTGACAAATCTCACTCGTTATAAAGCTATTTAATATAACGTCATATTATGTAACGGTTTAAATTGTTACATAATGTTCAGGCGTTATGTTAACATAGCTTTGGCTGCGGGCCTTACTCAATCTTTATAGAAAGTTTTTTAGCGCTGGCTTTCAATAATTCAATCTTAATCGTTCATCACCGGACTGAGGCAGCGACACTCTTTGGCGGGCTTTGGAAGTGGGAGGGAATGTGTGGCCTGACAATGTGTGTTGCTGCTGCGCTGGAAATGAAAGTTCCATCTTGGCCAATTCCCGTATCATTCCAATGATCCCATTCAGTGGAGTTCTTATCTCATGGCTCATATTGGCCAGAAATGCTTCTTTGGTGCGCGCCAATTTCATCGCTTCTTCGCGTGCCTTGACCAGTCGTATTTCGAGATCTTTTTGCTGAGTAATATCGCTGATGATACCCGTAAAGACCATGGACCCAGATTCTGTATAATACGAGAAAGACGAAGATACAGATAGCCAGGTCGTACTTCGGCCTGGGATTACTACCCGAAAATTCTCAACAAAAGATTGGTGTAAATCACGGGCCGCTTTATTTATTACATGGAATCGCTCCCGATCTTCCTCATGGATGTAGTGGATGATATTTTTACGAAATTCTTCAATGGTTAAACCAAATATTTCTTCCACCGCAGGACTTACGTATTTGAAATTCTCCCTGCCATCCTGATGGAATTCATATTCGTAAACGATAGCAGGAATATTTTCTGAAAGCGACTTGAACTGGTTTACACGATTCTCAAGGTCTTTTTCAGTTTGCTTAATGCTGGTGATATCCGTGTGTGTGCCTACGATGCGCAACGGAAGGCCATGACGATCTTTCTCGATTACCACACCTCGGTCAAGTACCCATTTTATAGAATCAGATTTGTGCCTTAGCCGATATTCAGCAGCGTGTGAGTCAGATTTCCCGCTTCTATAATTTCTGTCTTGCTCTTCTAATTTTGCAATATCATCCGGGTGTACACTTTCCCACCAGAGCTTTGCTGTTGTTACTTCCTCATTCGGTTCAATACCCAATAGATCACTGATTGATTTTGAAAAAGTGGTTATTCCGGTTCTGAAATCATGATCCCATACGTTGTCACCAATTTTTTGCAGGGAGATCAAGAACTTGTTTTCAGCAGCTTTAATTTCTTCATCAACCTCATGTTCGCGTGTAATATCTTGTTCGAGGGCAAAAAAGCCAATGAGTTCATCCTCCGATGAATAAATGGGTTGCCCCAAGATTCTTAGCCAATAGGGTTTTTTATTTTTATTATAATTGAGAATTTCGGCTGTAAATGGCTGACCTGCTTTAATTTGTTTACTTAAATAGGCGACTGTTTGCGGATCTGTATCAGGGCCTTGCATCAAGTGACCCGGCTTTTTT
>JAYVBN010000401.1:0-2099 GCA_043750455.1 Bacteroidia bacterium
CCCGTATGTGTTTGATGAAAGTCAGTCAGTTGCAAAGTCGTTTGGAGCAACCAACACACCACACGTTTTCTTGTTAAAGAAAGAGGGAAGTGCTTTTAACGTAGCATACATTGGTTCAATTGATGATAATGCAAAAGATGCTTCGGCTGTTTCTAAAAAATATTTAGAAGAAGCGGTTGATGCTTTGCTTGCGAACAAACCTGTTCCTTCAACGAAAACAAAAGCACTAGGATGTACCATTAAATGGAAGGACGCTTAATTTAAATATTGGAAAATAAAAAAAATCCCGATCGCTCGGGATTTTTTATTTTTAGTCTAGTGTGCTGACACCAACTTTAAACCGATAATCGAACCGATCAACAACATGATGAAAAACACACGCCAGAAATCAGATGGTTCACTGAAAAGAAAAATCCCTATAACAGCAGTTCCTACTGCACCAATGCCCGTCCATACAGCATAGGCAGTGCCTAACGGAATTTTTTGAATGGCCTGATTTAAGAAATGAAAACTGAGGTAGATACTTACAAAAAAAGCTACCGACCATTTCGTATTGGTGAAGTTGTTACTGAATTTTAAACTGGTTGTAAAGCCCACTTCAAACAAGCCTGCAATTACAAGGTATATCCACGCCATAACTTTCTATTTTTTTAAAATTAACAAGAAACAGGTTTTCTATCCGTATTTTAAAACTTATCTTTTCGGTAACAGATGTTTAACATTCAACAGATAGCTTACTTCAAATATTATAGCATGAATACCCCTGTAAAGACCATCGGCATTTTCAGTTTATTGGTATTAGTCTTATTTTCCTGTCAAGAAAAGGGAAAGCAATATCCAGCATTGATTGAACCTGTTGCAATTCTATATGATTCGACTCTCAAACCATTTTACCATGGAGTAGCTTCGGGCGATCCGTTACACGATCGTGTTATTATTTGGACTCGTGTAACACCGGGGGATTCTTTACCCTCTGTTGATGTTCAATGGCAAGTGTCAACCACTGAAAATTTTTCAAACATTATTGCTTCTGATACCGTTACAACCAGCCCTGCTCATGATTATACCGTGAAGGTAGACGTGGTTGGATTGGAACCAGATAAAATTTACTACTACCGATTTAGCGCCTTCCATAAAACTTCTATAACAGGTCGTACGAAAACAACCCCCGTAGCGGCAAAAGATAGTTTGAAGTTTGCCGTAGTAAGTTGCAGCAATTGGGAGTTCGGCTATTTTAATGCCTACAGTCGCATTGCCGAAAAAGATGTTGATGCCGTGTTGCACCTAGGCGATTATATTTACGAATATGGTACGGGCCACTATGGCGATACAACCATTGGCCGGATCAATTTACCACGTCATGAAATTATTTCATTGCAGGATTATCGGACGCGACATTCCCAGTACCGCCTAGATGAAGGCTTGCGGAAAATAAGTGAACGACATCCCTTCATCACCATTTGGGATGATCATGAAATTGCCAACGACACCTATGCAGAAGGTGCCCAGAATCACCAACCTAACGAAGGTGATTTTAAAACCCGTAAATCTGCCGCAGTTCAGGCTTACTTCGAGTGGCTTCCTATCCGGCAAGGGAGTAATATTTATCGCACATTCTCATATGGCCCTCTGGTTGATTTGATTATGCTGGATGAGCGACTTGCAGGGAAAACCAAACAGGCTAAAGGGTTAAGCGACCCTGATCTAAACAACGAATGGAGAAGTATGTTGGGCAAAGAACAACTCGACTGGTTTGAAAGTCAACTGAAAAATTCAAAAGCCATTTGGAAAATAATTGGCAATCAAGTGATTTTTTCAAGGGTGGACGAATCGTTTTCTGAAAACGCAAAAAGTACCGATACATGGAACGGTTATCCGGTGGAGAGGAGAAAAATTGTTGATTTTATTTTCCAGAAAAAAATAAACGACATACTTTTTCTAACCGGTGATACACACGCTGCGTGGGCTTATGAGGCTACCTTAGATCTGAAAAAATACAATGCTAAAAACTCAACGGGAGTCTTTGCGGTTGAATTTGGAACGCCCAGTGTTTCATCGGGCAACTGGGATGAGCGTTACTCATTGGATACTGCCAGGTT
>JAYVBN010000402.1:0-5108 GCA_043750455.1 Bacteroidia bacterium
GCTTGATTACTTCTTCTTCTTAGCAGCCTTCTTTGCTTTCTTAGCTGCTTTCTTAGCGGGTTTTTTTGCCATAGCGTTTTAATGTTTATGTTTAAAACTGTACGAAAGGTATAATAAATAATTAATTCACAAAAACTTTTTGCAATTAATTTTCATTTGACAAAAAAATGCAGTAGTGATATTTTACTCTTTGCATCATAACTAATCGTTGATGTTGATTAAAAAATATTCACTTCACTCATCAACTTCACTCCAAATTTTTCTTCAATACTATGTTTAATTTTCTCTGCGAGTTGAAAAATTTCATTTCCATTTCCTCCACCGTAATTAACTAATACAAGTGCTTGATGTTTATGTACACCAATGTTACCAACTGTTTTTCCTTTCCATCCACACTGTTCAATCAACCAACCTGCTGGTATTTTAACTTCTTGATTTACAGGCGAATAACCTGGTATATCAGGATGCGCATGTTTTAGTGATTGATAGTGTTCATTGGTAACGATTGGGTTCTTAAAGAAGCTACCTGCATTGCCAATCACATGTGGATCAGGTAACTTACTTTGACGAATGTATATCACGGCATCACTTACATCACGTATGGTTGCATGATGTATGTTGCGTTGTGATAATGTTTCTTGTATTGCACCATATGTTGTATTCAATTGATGATTTTTCTTGGTCACACTTAAAGTAACACTTGAAATAAAATATTTTTCTTTTAATTCTTGTTTGAAGACACTTTCACGGTATCCGAAGCAACATTCTTCATTATTGAAGCACCTAACATCACCTGTGATAACATCAATGCATTCGACTTGATCAACTACATTTTTGATTTCAACTCCATAGGCTCCTATGTTTTGCATAGGTGCTGCACCAACTGTACCTGGTATTAACGAAAGATTTTCAACACCGCCCCAATTATGATCAACACAATACATCACTAACTCATGCCAAACAACTCCGGAACCCGACTTTATCCATACATGTGTGTCAGTTTCTTTAACGATATCAATTCCTTTGATTGAAATTTTCACTACAAGTCCGGCAAAGTCATGTGTAAAGAGAATATTACTTCCTCCACCAAGTATTAATCGCTTCTCTTTCTTGTATACATCAGATGGGATAAGCTCCTTAAGCTGATCAACGGATTCTATCTGCACAAAAAATTTAGCGTTAACGTCAATACCAAATGTATTGTATGGCAATAAGCTTATGTTTTCTTCTATTCTGATCATACTAACGAAAGACCAAGGAAGAAAAAACGGACGAGATTATAAAATGAACTGACCTCTTATTTATTAAAGGATGCCTAAAAGTAGTATGGGCTTGGATCATCTTGGACGTTTCTGTTACAAGAAAGCGTATCGATGCTGTATATTTGAGTTTTAACTCAACATGAAGATAATCGAATGCCCCCGCGATGCCATGCAGGGGTTGGAAGAATTTATTCCAACCGAAAGAAAAGCGGCTTACATTAATCAATTGCTAAAAGTGGGTTTTGATACGATTGATTTTGGGAGTTTTGTTTCGCCCAAAGCGATTCCTCAGTTGCGCGATACCGCAGAAGTACTTGGTCGTTTAGATTTATCAACAACTAAATCCAAACTGCTTTCCATAGTAGCCAACACAAGAGGGGCGGAGGAGGCCAGTAAATTTGAAGTGATAAGTTATCTGGGATTTCCTCTTTCAATTTCTGAGACTTTTCAACAACGCAACACAAATAAGTCCATCATTGAAGCACTTAATTCGCTGACAGAAATTCAAGAGATATGTAAGAGGACGAATAAAGTGTTGGTGACCTACATCAGCATGGGCTTTGGTAACCCTTACGGGGATTTATACGATGTAGAAGTGGTAGGCAAGTTTGTAGATATACTTCATACACTTGATGTAAAGATCATTTCGTTGGCGGATACCATTGGCGTATCAAAACCTGACCAGATTCAATATTTATTTACTTCACTCACGAAACAATTTCCTGCTATCGAGTTTGGTGCGCACCTGCATTCCAATCCCGCCACAGCGGAAGAAAAAATTGAAGCCGCATTTAATGCAGGTTGCCAGCGATTTGATGGAGCTATCAGGGGTTTTGGAGGATGCCCTATGGCAGAGGACGAATTGGTTGGCAATCTGGCAACTGAAACAATATTGAATTGGCTTAGTAAAAATGACGGACAGGGTAAGTTACCGGATTTGAATAAGGCTGCTTTCCAGGAGGCTATTCTTTTAGCAGACTCAATATTCCCGAGACATTAAAGCTACTATTGATTGAGCTTAAATTGTTTGCCCGGCAGTGAGCGCACCATGTTTTTAAATTCCAGATTAAGCAGCAAGGAGGCAAGTAAGCTTGGTGAAATTGAAGATTTCCAACTCAGCTCATCAATCATCATGGGTGCGTTCTTTTCCTGCAACAACGTAATAATTTTTTGCTCATCCGGTTCAAACTGACTCATATCTAATTGGGAAAGAGTTTCTTTTTTCGAAGCTGGATTCTCCGCGCTCCAATTCATGATGTACTCAATGTCCTTAACGGATGTGAGCAGATTAGCTTTATTGATCTTGATGAGTTTGTTGCAGCCATCCGAATAAGTTTGGCCTATACTTCCCGGAAAGGCAAAAACATCTTTGTTGTAGCTGTTTGCAATTTCCGCTGTTATTAAGGCGCCACCTTTTTCTGCAGCTTCTACCACTACCAACGCATCGCACATGCCTGCAATGATTCTATTACGTGCGGGAAAATTATGTGCATCAGGCTTAGCTCCAAAATGATTTTCAGTAAGAAGCCCACCGTGCTCCAACATCTTTTTTGCAGTTTCTTTGTGCGCGGCAGGGTAGATCACATCAATGCCACTACCCAAAATACCCAGCGTAGGCAGGTTATACTTCAGGGATTGCTTGTGAGCTTGTATATCAATTCCGTAAGCGAGGCCACTTATAATAAAAGGCGAATGGGGTACCAGATCCTCTATCAACTTCTCCACCATTTCCTTTCCGTATGATGTTGCCTGCCTTGTGCCGACAATACCAATTGTTTTAGGATGGTTAAGATTTGCATTGCCTTTAAAGTAAAGGAGGGACGGAGCATCTTCAAGGCTCTTAAGGCGAGAGGGATATTTTTTATCAGTGAAAATAAGAAGTTCAACATCTTCTTTCTCTGCTTTACCGATCTCCTTCTCTGCTTTATGAAACGTATTTCCTGTCTTAATTGCTTCGGCTGAAACTGCGCCAATACCAGGTATTTTTAAGAGTTTCCCTTTTGGAGTTTTAAAGACTTGCTCTGCTGAACCACAATAACTAACAAGTAGTTTGACCAGATAATCGCCAATGCCGGGGGTAAAGTGAAGAGCAATAAAGGAGAGACGTTCCTGATCCATGAATTCGATTTGAAAATTTGAAGATTTGAAAATTATTGAATTTGAAGATAAGGAGGTTTAATACTCATTATCAAATTTTCAAATCAACGAATCTTTAAATTAATGGTGGAGCTTTTCGCGCACTTCAACCAGGAACTGGCGCACGCGTTTTAAAGAGTCAAGGAGGTTCATCTTGTCATGCACATCCTGTGTATCGTTTTTCAGCATTTCTTTTGCGCCCTGAAGGGTGAAACCCTTCTCTTTTACCAAATGGTAGATTGTGCGTACACTGTCAATGTCTTCTTTGGTGAACTGACGATTGCCTTTTCTGTTCTTTTTTGGCTGGATGAGGTCAAACTCGGATTCCCAAAAGCGAATAAGTGATGGGGCCACACTAAACATCTCGGCTACTTCACCGATTGAGTAATATAACTTTTCAATTTCCTTTTCTTTATACGCCATGAGGGACGAGAACTGTGCGATAAATGCGAATTTCTTAAATGACTCATGCAAAGTAATAATTCTTTACACTTCACGCAATGATGCTAAATGTTTTTAATCTACAAGCTGTCAACATTAGTTTGTGGATTTTTTTATCCAGCCATTGCCATCAATAGTCACCTTTACTTCAGGAAAATCCTCTTTGGTTAACTCCTGAATGCGTTTAATGACTTGTTTTTGTGGATCAACATGCACTGATGACCGATTAGTTTGGTAAGTGGGCGTAATTTGAGCTTTAAAAAATTTTCCTTTTGCATCAATATACACTTTAATTATTGGCGCCAGCCCATTCACTCCGGAAACATTAATTCCTCCGTATGTACAGAAGTTTCCCATGCTATAGGTGATAAATCGATCTTTATACACCTCAACTGCCCGTGTCACATGAGGTCCATGTCCGAAAATAATATCAGCGCCAGCATCAATAAGTTCGTGGGCAAACAAATAAACATCACCACGGTCTTCACCATGAAAGATTTCGTTTTTGCGTGGCACATGCTGATAGGTAGCCCCTTCTGCCCCTCCGTGAAAAGAAACGATAACTATGTCACTGATGGAATCCAGATGGTTCACAATTTCTTTCGCACCGGCTATGTCATTTAGACTTACACAATTGCTGTTGGGTGCAAACGCAGCGAAACCATATCTGATTCCATCTTTTTCAAATACGATTGATTTTTTAGGTAACTGACCCGCATGTTGTATGCCAGCTTCATCAAGGGCTTTCATGCTGCTCCTTCTTCCGGCTTCACCGAAGTCGCCCGCATGATTGTTTGCCAGACTCATGATATCAAAGCCGGCACTCACAAAGTTTTGTACATAATGCTCAGGGCTTCTAAATACATAACACACCTTTGGATCGCGACAGGTTTTTGGCGTTCCACCTTCATTCAGCAGCACGCCCTCCAGGTTGCCCATGGTTACATCAGCATTTTTTAAGATATCTTCTACTTCTTTTAAAAGCGATTGGCCATCGTTTGGCGGAAGCCCCGAATTATCTGGATAGTTGCTACCCATCATGATGTCGCCAACACCAATTAGCGTAACCGTATCTTTTTTTTGAGCGTAAATAATTTGGCTAAGAACTAATAAAAAGAGAGTAGCAGAAATACGGAGCATTGATTCAGGTTTCGATTTGAAAGCCAGCCTACCGGCAGGCAGGTTTGAAAATTACGCAATTTGAAAATGATTGGGACTACCTCATCTTCAAATTTTCAAATCGACTAACCTTCAAATTAATCTAAAGAG
>JAYVBN010000403.1:0-2400 GCA_043750455.1 Bacteroidia bacterium
GTCGTCAGGCATCACCATCGAGTCACCGATATCCTCAGGTATTATCCTGATAATGACTACTTTTAAGGTTAGGGGTAACTTAACAAAGTAGAATTAATAAGGAGTTAAGAATTAAAAATACTCAAAATATGTGATTAGGGCTCTGGCGGGTGGGGATTTGGCTCTTGCCTTTGCTCCCGCTGGTGCGGGACAGGTTTGGATGTGGTTATCTTTGCCACGTTAAACCCCGCTCTAGCTTGAAGAACTCTTGTGGAGAATCAAAGGGTCTTAAAGAAATACTATACTCATATCAATTGTCAGCCTGTTGTTATTTCCCCATTACAAACAGATGCTGCCCTTTTATCGATTCTATTCGGCCTGGACCAAAAGTGTTTTTACTCCACGTCATAGACATTTTTAGTGAAGTGTCAGTTACTTCTTGTATCTGCACAGTTAAGCCATCCGCTACTCGCGTAAAAGCAGTTGCGTTAGCATCTGTGAAGGACCAGTTGCTACTGGCTGGCCAGACCACTCCGCCATTGGCAGTGGTGAAGCCGCTAGTCGTGAAGGTTATACTAAAATTTTTGAACAGTGCTGATTGATCCACTCCATCCACTGTGACGGTACCGACTTTCCAAACACCTGCTGTTAGTTTGGTTGTAACTTCCTCTGACTTGGATGGAACTGGATCATCTCCTCCGCCACAGGCCATAAACTGTAAACACCCAAAAAGAAAAGCAATGACAATAGAGAAGTGAGCTAAAGTCAAAAAATTATAAATACGTTTATTTTTCATCATATTAATATCCTTTTATAGATCAATTAGTTATCTATAGATCAATTAGTTATCGGTTTTGATAAACTGCAGCGAAAGTCTTGTATTGCTTTGTTGCAGACCGATTATGTATTTTCCTTTAACATAATTTCTTATATCGATGGAGACCTCGCGCTGACCCAGCCCGGTTGTTTTTTCCAATAAACGTCCTTGCATATCTACAACAGAAATGGAAACTGGTTTATCTTTTTCAAAACCACCAAGCGACAAAGTCACATGATCTTCACCAGGATTGGGATATAAATTCACCGAGGTCATTGCGTTACTATTAAAATCACCTGTAACAATAATTGCGGATGGATTGGAGAGTACACTCGTACACTCATTGATTGTTACTTTTACTGTGTACACACCTTGACTTGTTGCAATAAAGGTCTTAGCGTTCCCCACGAGTGTGCCCTCTTTAAACCACTCATAACTGTCGCCAGCACTGGAGGTAAGTACAGGCGCCTCAGGATTAGTGGTTGCATCAACTGTAATTGTAGGCTTTGATGGAAATGCATTTACAGTTATAGTCAAAGTCTTTGGAGGAAGTGAACCACAATTATTGCTTGCGGCTACAGAGATGTTTCCACTTGTTGTGCCTGCCAATGCTGTGATTGAATTCGTTGTTGAATTCCCGGTCCAGCCAGCTGGTAATGTCCAGGTATAAGACGTTGCACCACTTATTGATGAGACGCTGTATGTGTTAGAACTTTCCGAACAAATGCTGTCGTCCCCAGTGATGGTTCCGGGCTGCGTTGGAATAGTGTTTACAGTTACGGCTAACGTTTGCGCAGTTGATGCACCACAGCCATTGTTTGCCTTCACAGAAATGTTTCCATTGGTTGCGTTTGCAGTAGCTGTTATTGAATTAGTTACTGAAGTCCCCGTCCAACCACTGGGTAAAGTCCATGTATAACTAGTTGCACCGCTTACTGCTGCAATGCTGTAAGAATTTGAACTTTCCGAACAAATGCTCGCACTTCCGGTAATAGTTCCAGGCTGAGCGGGTATGCTGCTCACGGTTAAAGCCAGTGTTTGCGCGGCCGAAGATCCGCAGCTATTATTAGCCTTTACAGAAATATCTCCACTGCTTGCACTTGCTGTAGTTGTTATCGAATTAGTTGTCGATGTTCCTGTCCAGTCACCTGGCAATGTCCATGTATAACTTGTTGCTCCACTTACTGCCGTTATGCTATAGGTGTTTGAACTACCCAAACACACGGTAGTATTTCCACCTATTGAACCCGAAGTTGCAGGAATTGTATTTACAGTAACAATAATACTTGTGCAAGAACCAGATGTAATACATCCGCCTTCGCCTCTTACATAATAAGTAGTGTTTGTTGTTGGTGAAACACTAATACTCGTTCCGCTTCCGACAAGAGTACCTCCACAAGAGCCAGTGTACCATTGCCAGTTGACAGCACTGTTCAATGCGCCTGAAGTAATACTTAGAGTTGTACTACTGCCAGCACAAATAGTAGAGGAACTTGCAGAAAGGACTGGAATGGTAGGGGTCGTACAGAAAGTGCCCAATATAAAGTAAGGAAATGCTTCTAATGTGTTATAGTAAGCTATACCTACACCAGTGCCCACTTGTA
>JAYVBN010000404.1:0-5559 GCA_043750455.1 Bacteroidia bacterium
CTTGTGAAATTTAAGTTGCGATTCAAGTGCATACTGATCGGAGGAAAAAGCTCCAGCCTCAGTAATAATCTTGAAACGTTCTCCGGTTGGTCGATAAAAAGACGTCATCATTAAATGCAAATTGACCGTGAGCTGATTCATGGCCACCACTTCTGAAGGTTTTGCTCCAACAACTTCAGCCAGCGATTTCTTACTAAACTTATGGTAATGAAGCCATGGTCTTTTTGATTCAAAATGACCTTCCACGCCAAGCAGTGCCCAGTCTTCTAATTCTTCAGTTATGAATTTTTTTGTTGACTTAGGTTGCAAGCCAAGAGAGTTACCCGTGAAGTAAATAACATCCTTGCCTTTTAATTTGGGTTGATGAAACTTAGCTCGAAAAGATTTTAAGGGATCAATATTATCAAGTAAACAGGCGTAGTCAAAAGAGTTTTGAAAATCTGCCATAAATTATTTCCAATAAGTATTCCAGTATTTCTCGGGGGAGATGATCTCCGTGTTTTCCAATTTGCCCATTGGGAAATGTTTAGAATTCCCTGTGATCACAAAATCGACTTGACACGACAAAGCAAGGTCTAGAAATTTATTATCAGATTCATCCTGAAGGAGTTTTAATGAGAATCCCGGAACAACTGTAATGCTTGTTTCGGAAATGGACTCAAGCAATCTTTCAGCAGCAGTCGTGAAACCGGTCTTTTGTCGGAATTTTACCCTCGACAAAACACCTTGATACTCAGTCAAAATTTCTGGGGAGGCGAATAGTAAGACACGATTTGCAAAAACCAAATCAAAAATGATTCTATGAGGATAACTCCTGCCTAAAATAGCAGAAACTAATATGTTTGTATCAACTACTAGCTTTTGCACTTTCGCGATAGGCTTTAATCTCAGCTTCAATTTCTTTTGCTGTCATTTTTGAAAGACCTGTTTTACGGGCAATAGATACTACCTCCTTCAATCGCTCACGCGCAATTGACAGTTTTATCAGTCGCTCGAAATCGACATAATCAATTTTCTTGTTTTTTATGTTCAGTCTTTTTTTATCAACTGATGATATTTTTACTGTAATTGTATTCATAATTATTTTTTTAAATAAACCTCGGATCAGCTTCCATCACTGTGCCACAGTTTTTACATGTGCGAAATTCCTTCGAACCATAAAAATCACGGAAACGAGGGATAAAATCTTTTTCAATATTGTTCAAATGGAACTTGTATTCGTGCAGCTTATGATTGCAGCTTTCACAAAACCACATCAGGCCATCATCTTCAATAGCAGCTCGCTTGCATTCAATCACCAAACCAATTGTATTGGCGGGGCGTATAGGGGAATGAGGTACGCGAGCCGGCAATAAAAACATATCACCTTCCTTCAAAGGAATGGCAACAGCCTTTCCATCCTCCTGAATTTTTACCGTGATGTCACCTTCTAACTGATAGTACAATTCTTCGGTTTCATTGTAGTGATAATCCTTCCGCGCATTAGGACCCGCTACAATCATCACAATATAATCCCCTGCATCGGCATACAGGTTCTTATTGCCAACGGGAGGTTTCAGCAGCTCACGATTATCGGTGATCCATTGTTTCAGGTTAAAGGGTCTGCGTATAGCCATTATTCTCGTGTTAAAAGTTCAGAATGGTTGAAATGCTAAAGTTAATAAAGAAGATGTTCTTTTTATATTTGTCGTAACTTGAAATTATGAATCTTGATTTAACTGGCAAAAGGGCAATCGTCTGCGGAAGCACGCAAGGAATTGGAAAAGCATCCGCCATTGAACTCGCATCGTTGGGCGCTGCCATTACCCTGGTGGCCCGCGACAAAGAAAAACTCAAATCTGTTTTGAAGGAATTACCCGCGAACCACAAACAGACTCATACTTTCTTAGTTGCTGATTTTAATTTACCTGAGATACTGAAAGCAGCTGTCGAGAAATATGCGGAAAAGGAAACTGTGCATATACTTATTAACAATACAGGTGGTCCGCCAGCCGGCCTTGCTATTGATGCCACTACCGATGAATTCATAAAAGCATTTTCAAATCATCTGCTTTGCAATCAGATTTTAGTACAAGCATTGGCTTCGGGAATGAAAAAGGCAGGCTACGGAAGAATTATTAATGTCATTTCTACTTCTGTCAAAATACCTATAAGAGGACTCGGTGTTTCCAATACCATTCGGGGCGCGGTGGCCAGTTGGGCAAAAACGCTGGCAACGGAGTTGGGTCCTTTTGGGATAACTGTAAATAATGTTCTACCAGGCACTGCTATGACAGGCCGACTAGAATCCATCATTAAAACCAAAGCTGATAAATCGAAAAAGACATTTGAAGAAGCAAAACAGGAAATGATTTTAGAAATTCCTGCAGGAAGAATTGCAGAAGCTTCAGAAGTTGCCGCTGCCGTAGCTTTTCTGGCTACACCTGCAGCAGGCTATATCAATGGAATCAATGTGCCTGTGGATGGTGGACGGACAGGAAGTTTATAAACTATTACTAACTTTGAAGTATGGTTGCCGAACTCAAAAAAGCGATTGAAAAAGCTGAAAAACTTTCTGATAAAGAACAGCAAGCGATAGCACAGCTTATCGTGGATGAAATTAGCTGGGATCAAACTTTAAAGGATTCGGAGAAACAACTTTCATCGATGGCACAAGAAGCCTTGAATGAATACAAGAAGGGAAAAACAAAGCCCTTTCAAATCTAGTTTTGTGATCTCGGTTACTACAGATCGATTTAGAAAAGCATCTGATCGACTGCCTTTGACAATAAAATATAAAGCGAAACGCTCTTACTCACTTTGGCAAACAGATCCCTATCATCCATCTCTAAATTTCAAACAAGTCTATTCGGGGAAACAAATTTATTCAGTACGCATAGGATTGTCTTATCGCGCTTTGGGATTGAAAGAAGAAGATACTTTGATTTGGTTTTGGATTGGTTCTCATGAAGACTACAATAACCTGATTAACCAGCTGTAAGAGCATGTTAAAAATACTAAACTACATCAATGGTGAATTAGTCACCCCAGCATCCAATCAATATCTGGACAATTACAATCCCGCAGAAGGAAAAATTTATAGTCTTATTCCGGATTCCAACGAACAAGATGTGGCAATAGCAACTGGTGCCGCTAAGGGAGCCTTTGCAGGATGGTCATCCCTGCCACTGGATAAGCGATCCGCAATCCTTCTGAAAATTGCTGATCTTATAGATCGCGACTTTGAAAAACTTTCAGTCGCTGAATCTATTGATAACGGCAAGCCTGTTTCACTTGCGAGATCAATGGACATTTCACGTGCTTCTGCCAATATTAAATTCTATGCAACAGCCGCGATGCACTTCGCATCAGAGTCGCACTTGATGGAAGGTGAAGCTATTAACTACACCACGCGATCACCAATTGGTGTAGCGGGTTGTATTTCTCCATGGAACCTTCCTTTGTATTTGTTCACGTGGAAAATAGCACCCGCATTAGCCGCAGGTTGTACCGTGGTTGCAAAACCGTCTGAGCTTACACCCATGACTGCCTTTCTTTTTTCGCAACTATGTATTGAAGCTGGTTTACCGAAAGGGGTATTAAATATCGTGAATGGATTGGGACCTAAGGTTGGTCAAGCTATAGTAGAACATCCAGATACTCAGGTCATCTCCTTTACTGGTGGCACCGTAACGGGTAGAAAAATTGCGGCTACTGCAGCGCCCATGTTTAAAAAACTTTCACTTGAACTAGGTGGAAAAAATCCAAACATCATATTTTCAGATTGTGATTTTGAACAAGCGATTGAAACTTCCATCCGATCTTCATTTTCCAATCAAGGTGAGATATGTTTATGTGGATCGAGAATTCTGGTAGAGAGAAGCTTATATGATCGATTTGTACAAGAGTTTGTAAAACGGACTCAAGCCTTAGTCATCGGTGATCCCCTGGAAGAAAAAACAAAAATCGGTGCATTAGTATCGGAAGCCCATATGAATAAAGTGCTTTCTTATATTGAACTTGCCAAACAAGAGGGTGGAAAAATTTTATGTGGTGGAAAACAGATTAAAATTTCAGGGCGATGTGAAAAAGGATATTTTGTTGAACCAACTGTCATTACAGGGTTGAGTCAAAATTGCCGCACCAATCAGGAAGAAATTTTTGGTCCTGTGGTAACCATCATGCCATTCTATCTGGAAGAAGAAGCAATAATTTATGCAAACGCAACCACATACGGGCTTAGTGCTACCATCTGGACAGAGAATTTAAAACGTGCACATCGGGTGGCTCATCAACTAAAGAGCGGCATCATTTGGATCAACTGCTGGCTACTCCGCGATTTGCGCACTCCTTTCGGAGGAATGAAACAATCCGGAGTAGGAAGAGAAGGTGGTTGGGAGGCCATACGCTTTTTTACAGAGGCGAAGAATGTGTGTATTAAACTTTAGATGCCGATAGTTAACTCTTCCTTTGATTCACCTCTTTCAATTGACATTTTTGACAAGTACTTTTTATGAAGTATCCAAACGGAACTAACCACACTAACAATACTCAGTGCGTAGAGCATACTGAAGATGATATCGTTACCCATCAATTGTCGAATGCTCTTATTAATTTCCTCCTCCGGAGTTGTAAAAATTCCAATGAAGGCCACTGAATTATTAATGAAATGAAGAAGCATACCAGGAATAATGGAATTTGTTTTCCAATACACCCATCCAAAAAGAATACCCATACCAAATGCACCAATGCCTTGTGCCAGATTTCCATGAAGGAGAGCAAACAACAATGCTGAAACAATTATTCCCTGCCATGGTTTGTAGTTCTTTAAATAACCATCCAAAATAATTCCTCTGAACAATATTTCCTCCAGGATAGGAGCAGAAATTACTATGACAAAAAAGGCTGCATAGGGTTGTGTTAATAAGGTATGGAAAGCTTTTATTAAAGATTCAGGTACAGGTAAAATCTCGGTTAACGGATCTATCAGAATATGCATAGCCACAATAAAAAGAATCGATAGAAATATAACAGGCAAAGGAAATGAGAATGTTTTCAGTCGCCAATCTTTACGTAACCAGAGCCCGGCTACTACTGTCAACAGTATTGAGATAACAGATATAAGCGACAAGCCTAACCCGCTTTCTATAGGAGTAAATGGCACAACTATTAGAATACTTATTACCATGCAAAGTATCCAAATGAGAAATAATACAAATGTTTGCAAGTAGGTTGGATAGTATTTTATCATGTGATCTTTATTACAAGTGCCTGTTTAAATCAAAACTAAGATAATTTTTTATACGAAAAGAGTTTTCTATGTTTGATCACAAATGAACTTCTTTGACATCGACAAAATTCTATTCACAGTCCTTGGCTACCCGATGAGCTACCTTGAGTTCTTTGGTGTTGTTACCGGAGGCTTAGCGGTATGGCTTTCAGCTAAGGCAAATATTTGGAGTTGGCCAATTGGTATGATCAGCGTAGCATTACTTTTTTTCCTGTTCTACCAGGTGCAGTTATATCCGGATATGTTTCTGCAGGTCTTCTTTTTTATCACCAACGCAATTGGCTGGTGGC
>JAYVBN010000405.1:0-3896 GCA_043750455.1 Bacteroidia bacterium
GGAGGGTGGAGGGTGGAGGGTGGAGGGTGGACTAAAAAATAACCCTTTTTAATATGTGGCTAGATTGATATATTGATTTTGATAAAACTCGTCTGACGCTTCAAATATGAATAGACGCGATTCTTTAAAAACAATACTGGTTGGTACAGGTGGGCTTATAGCCTTGCCTGCCTGGGCGTATGGATGGTCAATCGATGATTTTACCGCTCATCACACTTCCTATTCACTTTTTGAACAAGACATGCTTGCGTCTGTTGCAGACACGATCATTCCAGCAGGCAATTCTATTGGTGCCCTTTCTGTAGGCGTTGATAAGTATCTTCAAAAATTGATTGAAAAATGTTATGAACCTACTGTACAAGAAAATGTAAAAAAGCAATTGATGAATTTGGAAGCATCCGCTCAAACAACATTCGAAGAAACATTCGTCAACTGCGACCAATTTCAACGTCAGGAATTATTGATCAAACTTTCAACCTCCGATAATAAGGAAGAAAAAGATTTTTTTAGCCTGATTAAATCCGAAACAATCCGCGGATTTAATACATCCAAAGAAGTAATGATCGACCATCTCAACTATAAAATCTTTCCCGGCCATTACTATGGTTGTGTGGATGTGATGAAAGCATAATTTATTAGCAATGGCAAATCTCTTACTTAACTCACGCAAGAAAAGAACCTACGATGCTATAGTGATAGGCTCGGGTGCCAGTGGTGGCTGGGCGGCCAAAGAGTTTTGCGACAAAGGACTGAAGACACTTATTCTTGAAAGAGGCCGCGATGTAAAACATATCAAAGATTATCCAACTGCTTCAAAAGGTCCATGGCAATTTGAATATCGTGGCAATGTACCTCTTGATAAACGCGAAGGCTTTTCACGACCTATGCGCGAGGAGACCTTGCATTGGGCGATCAAAGATGATGAGCAACCTTTTATTCAAGAGAAGCCATTCCGATGGTTTCGTGGCTATCATATGGGCGGCAAATCATTACTATGGGCAAGGCAAACACAACGTTGGAGTGATTTTGATTTTGAAGGACCTTTGCGGGATGGCTTTGCGGTAGACTGGCCTATTCGTTACAAAGATCTTGAGCCCTGGTACAGTTACGTTGAAAAATTTGCTGGCATAGCCGGAGGCAAAGATGGCTTGGCAGAATTACCAGATAGCGAATGTGGACCTGGTTTTGAGTTGAATTGCATCGAACAATACTTTAAAGAAAGCATTCAAAAGAATTATCCGGATCGGCATGTGATACAAGGGAGGTGCGCGCACATCACCGAAACGCAACCCATCCATCGCGAGCAAGGAAGAGGCAAATGTCAAAATCAAACCATGTGCAATCGTGGCTGTGTTATTGGTGGCTATTTTAGTAGCAATGCATCTACACTGCCGTGGGCATTAAAGACAGGCAATCTTACAGTGCGTCCTCATGCCGTAGTACACTCTATTATTTATAATGAAAAGAAAGGACGTGCAACTGGAGTTCGCATTATTGATGCAACCACACTTGAAATGATGGAGTTTTATGCAGATGTTATTTTTGTAAATGCATCAGCGCTCAATACAAATGCTATTCTGTTAAACTCTACATCATCAAGATTTCCCAATGGATTGGGCAACGACAGTGAAGTATTGGGTAAATACGTGGCCTGGCACAATTATCGCGGCAAAGCAAGTGCACAATATGAAGGCTTTAAAGACAAGATGACGGACGGTCGCAATCCCAGCAATGCTTATGTTCCAAGATTTAGAAATGTGCAAAAACAGGAAATGAATTTTCTAAGGGGCTACGCCATCGGTATTGGTGGTGGACGTGGATTTTCTCCTGATACTTCTGTCATTGGTGATCAGTTAAGAGAAAACTTATTGCATCCTCCTCTTGGCAAATGGAACATCAGTAGCTGGATGATGGGCGAAACAGTTCCTACTGAGCAGAACCATGTGAGATTGCATAAGGAATTAAAAGATAAATACGGAATCCCTCAACTGATTATTTCCTGTGATTGGACTGAGAATGACGACAAGATGGTAGCGGATTATGTGGAGCAATCCAAAGAAATGTTTGAGAAGGCCGGCTTTGTAAATGTGAAAGCCGAAGATACTAAAGCCGCTCCCGGATCAGACATACATGAAATGGGTGGTGTGCGCATGGGTCGAGATCCAAAAACTTCCGTACTTAATGAATGGAATCAAGTGCATCAATGCGAAAATGTATTTGTTACTGATGGTGCTTGCATGACATCAACTGGCACTCAAAATCCAACATTAACTTTTATGGCTATTACAGCCCGGGCCGCCAATTATGCCGTTGACGAATTGAAGAAAAGGAATTTGTGATTTTTGATTTGAGATTTATATAAACCGTTTGTTAAACTATTCAATTATTTAAAAATCTATTATGAAAAAGTATTTGTTGTTTATCCTTTTTATTGTAGCTCTTTCATCGGTGTATGAAACGGCTATTGCTCAAAAACCATTATACACTGCCCCCTTTGGTGTTCAGACGTACACCTTCCGAAAGAGTTTCCCGAACGGAGTAGCTGCCACACTGGATTCCATCAAGGCGATGGGATTTACCGAGGTTGAAGGAAGCGCTGGGAAAGTAACTCCTGAAGAATTTAAAAAACTATGTGATGAAAGAGGCCTCGCCATTCCCTCCACTGGCACAGGCTATGATCAACTTGTAAAAGATCCTGCAGCAGTGGCAGCAACTGCTAAAATACTCGGTGCCACCTATGTAATGACTGCCTGGATACCACACACTAAAGGAGCCTTCAATCTTGATAATGCCAAAAAAGCAGTTGATGATTTTAATGCCGCAGGAAAAGTGTTGAAAGAGAATGGGATTACGTTTTGCTATCACGTACATGGCTTTGAATTCCAACCTTATGAAAAAGGAACTTTATTAGATTACATTATTCAAAATACAAATCCTGAGTATGTTTCCTTTGAAATGGATGTGTTGTGGACACAGTTTGGCGGTGGCGATCCAGTGGCCCTTCTTAAAAAATATGGAAACCGTTGGAAACTAATGCACCTTAAGGATTTGAGAAAAGGTGTACCTAAAGATCTTACCGGAGGAACTTCTCAGGAAAACGATGTTGCCCTGGGCACAGGAGAGATCGATATTCCGGGCATTCTTAAAGAAGCAAACAAAATCGGGATTAAACATTTCTTTATAGAAGACGAAAGCAGTCGAGTGAATACACAAGTACCACAGACAATTGCTTACCTAAAGAGTTTAAAGTACTAAGAGTATTAATCAACCAAATTATAACTCTGTGCTATGTTGAAACATAACGCAGGGTTTTTTTATGCCCGCATCCGCCCATGTCTTGTTCGGATGCGAACATCATCCGTAACCAAAATCCTATTTTCCTACATGATAAGTTGCTTTTTAAGTCTTGGCACAATTATTAATACTACAATTAGGAATTAATTAATCTATGACATGGCCACGAAGACACCAAGGCGCGAAGAGGGGTTAAATGCTTAGTGACTTTGCGTCTTGGTGGCAACTATAATTATTCCGTTATGAAAAAGTATCAACTCGGTGAATTTGAAGAAGTGGTTATGCTCACAGTTGGCGTTCTCTACAAAGAAGCTTACGGAGTATCCATTAAGAAAGAAATTGAAACAAGGCTTTCACGCGGTGTGAGTGTTGGCGCTTTACAAACAGCTTTAAAAAGATTAGAAGACAAAGGCTACCTGAAATCATTCGATGGTGAAGCCACAGAAGAAAGAGCTGGCCGTCCCAAGAAATATTTCCAAATCACAGCACTTGGCAAAAAAGCAATGGAATACTCAAAGAGCACACGAGATGAATTGTGGAGCGCGATACCGAAGGTGGCTTGGAATATTAAAATCGTTACTTGTTGACCGTAATAAATCGTT
>JAYVBN010000406.1:0-2733 GCA_043750455.1 Bacteroidia bacterium
AGGTTAAGCCACCATCCTTAGTGTAAACTGAGCGGTCTAATACAATTCCTGCCACAATATTATTAGGATCTTTTTTGTTGATGGCAATGCTTGGCTCCAATGGTGGATAGACACCATCTTTCTGTTCGGCCAACTTGATATTTTTGAATTGAGCAGAAGCAGCGAAACTGCCAAGACACAGAAGTATAAAGTAGATTTTCATTTCTTTGGGTAACAACGTGCCAATCTCATAAGTATTTTGACCTTTTCAAAATTTCTGCCCAACGCGTATAACCGGAGGCATTTAGGTGTAAACCATCAAAGGAATATTTTTCTTCTAATTGCTGGTTGGTATTTGTAAACTGATTGTATAAATCTATGTAGGTATAGCCAAAGTGCTTGCCGAGTTTTTTGAGTTGCGCATTGATTGTCACAATATGCTCTTCCTTGTCATAATTTTTAGGGAAATTCTTGAATGACTTGTTAACAGGAAGAATACTCTGCACAAATACTTCTGTTTTTGGTGTTCCTGATTTTACTTGCCGAATGAATGAAAAAATGTTCTGAAGAATCACTTCATCAGGTATCTCTTTGAAAAGGTCATTTATGCCGATCAGGATAAACAGCTTTGATGGTTTTCGCTTGATCACATCATCTACCCGATTTAAAACGCCAAAGGTGATGTCTCCGCTAATGCCGCGGTTAATTGCAGTAGAGTCCTTCAGGAGTTTCCTCCAATCCGCACCTTCTGTAATGCTGTTGCCGAGGAACATAATTTTTCCAGTAACGACAGGCTCCTTTTCAAAAATTGCCATTCGCTCCACATAATGCTGCTGCATGTTCGGAATGGTGTCCCATGTTTTTTGCCCATAAGTGCTGAAAGCAAAAAGCAAAAAGCTGAAAGCTGAGATGATAAGCTTTGAATTTTTTGTAATACCAAACTTCATAAAGGGCATAATCTAATCAGTGGTCATTTTTTGCTTTCAATCTTTGCTTTCAGTTTCTCGCCACCGCCAATCTCTACTACAGAAGATCCATAAACCCTGATAGATGATTTGATAAAATCTTCTTCGTTGGCTTTGTAAATATTGTCTACATACTTCTGCGGGTTGCGGTCAATGTACGGAAACCAGGTGCTATGTATCTGTACCATAATCTTGTGACCCTTTTTAAACGTGTGCAGAATATCCTGTAACGCAAATTGCACATCCGTTATTTCATTAGGTGTAAATGGCTCAGGTTTTTCAAAGCTATTGCGGAAGCGCCCTCTGAAAACTTCATGCCGCACCAATTGCTGATAGCCGGCCATGATTATATTGGCTGGATTTCTTTTTTCCTGGGGTGTGTCGTCTGGATAAACGTCAATCAGCTTTACAACAAAATCTGCATCGGAGCCCGTCATCGACACTTTCAACTTAGCCATTATCTCACCAGCCAATGTTGCGTCTTCAGTTAGGGCATCTGTTGAAAAAGTGATTACATCAGGCCGTGTGGAGGCAGCGCGTTGATCGTCAGACATAAATCTTCGGGGAGTAAAAACAAGCCCTTCTGTTTGCGATGTGTAGGGAACAGGTTTAGCAGGGTCACTAACATATTCAAATACAGCTTCGGCTTTGGTCGGATTGTTCACCGATAACTTTCCATTCTCTCCAAAGTAAAGTTTCATAGGAGCTATTTCTTTCGAGGGCCACTCGGTAAACTGTCTCCATTGTTTCAATCCACAATCAAACATATATGCTTCCGGAAGTGGGGCTTGCACACCGTCTTTTAGATTTGAATTAAAAAACTTGCGCTCTATTTCGCGCTGATAAAAAGTGGAGACGCTATCGCCAAAATAAATATGGTTCACCATTTGAAAGCCTCTCTCGCGGGCCCAATCACCGTGGCTCCACGGGCCCATTACAATTGTGTTGGAGGCCGAAGGACTTGTAGATTCGATCTTCTTGTAAATATTCAGTGGGCCATACAAGTCTTCTGCATCATACCAACCTCCGACAGTCATCACGGCATGTTTTACATTGGTCAGATGTGGTATTAAATTTCTGGTTTGCCAGAACTCGTCATAGTTGGGATGATCTATAATTTGCTGCCAAAAGAAATTATCGCTGTGATATTTCTCGGTAACATTTTTTAGTGGCCCAAGCTTGAGGTTGAAATCATAGCCATCTTTTGGCGCGTCCTTATAAAATTGCATGATCTTATCATCGTACCAACTTTCTGTTGTAGGCTTATCTTTCTGATAACCGAAGACAGCAAAAGCAGCTGTATAACTTTGCAGATAGGCTCCCATATGGTGGAAGTCATCAAAAAAGAAATCGGAGATGGGTGCCTGAGGCGAAGATGCCTTCAAAGCCGGATGTGCATCGGGGATTCCAGCCGCAGCGTAGTGGCCTGGATAGGAGATGCCCCACATACCAACTTTGCCATTATTTCCTTTGATATTTTTAATCAGCCATTCGATGGTGTCCCAGGTATCGGAAGATTCGTCAATAGCTGTTTTATTTTTCCGGTCATTGCCGGGAATGTTGGGGCGCATGTTATCAAAAGTTCCTTCCGACATCCAACGGCCACGCACATCCTGATAGACAAAAATATAACCATCGCGCATGAGGTATTTTGATGGCCCAAGTGATCTCTCGTATTTATCCAGGCCGTATGGATCTACACTGTAGCAGGTGCGTTGCATAAGCATAGGATATGTTTTGGATTTATCTTTTGGTAAATAAATGGCTGTAAATAGTTTTATGCCATCAC